>JAFYZI010000016.1 GCA_017548725.1 Bacteroidales bacterium | reverse complement strand
TTCGGCTACAAGACCATAATGCAGGTTCCGAAACTGGTCAAGATAACCATCAATGAAGGTGTCGGCCGTGCAACTCAGGACAAGAAACTTGTCGAGGTAGCACAGGAAGAACTCACCGCCATCACCGGCCAGAAAGCCGTTCAGACAGTTTCAAGGAAAGATATCTCTAACTTCAAGCTCCGTCGCGGCATGCCTATCGGCGCCAAAGTAACCCTTCGCGGCGTGAACATGTATGAGTTCCTTGAGAGGCTCGTAGCCATCTCACTCCCTCGTATCCGCGACTTCAAGGGTATTGCCGAGAACTTCGACGGAAGAGGTAACTACACTCTCGGTGTCAAGGAGCAGATCATTTTCCCTGAGATCGACATTGACAAGATCACCAAAGTGATGGGTATGGAAATCACTTTCGTGACTTCTGCCAGGAAAGACGAAGAGGCTTACGCTCTCCTTCGCGAATTCGGCTTACCTTTTAAAAACAATAAGAAGTAAAAGATATGGCAAAGGAATCAATGAAGGCACGCGAAGTTAAACGTGCGAAAATGATAGCTAAATACGCTGCAAAACGCGAGGCTTTGAAGAAAGCCGGCGACTGGGCCGCTCTGGACAAGCTCCCGAAGAACTCAAGCCCTTGCCGCGCGCACAACCGCTGCTCTATCACCGGTCGTCCGAAAGGATACATGCGTATGTTTGGCATCAGCCGTATTCAGTTCCGCGAGATGGCATCACAGGGTCTTCTCCCGGGCGTGAAGAAAGCAAGCTGGTAGAATCAATACTTATTAATAAATAAACAATCGGATATCGGGCGCCCAGGCGGCGTCGTCCATAAAAACAAAAAAAGAAATGACTGATCCAATTGCAGATCTGCTTACGAGAATCCGTAACGCCTATGCAGCAGGCCACAAGACTGTTGAAGTCCCTGCATCAAAGCTGAAATGCGAAATTGTCCGCATTCTCCACGAGAAGGGCTACATCCTGGCTTACAAAGTCGTTGAAGCAGAACCTTACAACACAATCAAGATTGCTCTCAAGTATCATCCTGAGACAAAGAAAGCAGCTATCAAGAAAATCGAGCGCGTCAGCACTCCCGGCTTGAGGAGATACGCAGGTGTAGAAGACATGCCCCGCGTCCTCAACGGAATGGGTATCGCAATCATCTCTACTTCAAAGGGTGTGATTACCGATAAGGAAGCCAAGGAGCTGAATGTAGGCGGCGAAGTTCTCTGCTACGTTTATTAGTATAATATTTAAAATCAAGTATAATGTCAAGAATAGGAAAACTTCCTGTACACCTGCCCGCAAATGTGACCGTTGAGATCACAGACGACAACGTGGTAAAGGTTAAAGGACCCCAGGGCCAGCTGAGCCAGAAAGTAGACCCGGACATCAAGGTCGAAGTAGAAGGGGGAGAAATCAAGGTGAGCCGTCCTACCGACCAGCCCCGCCACCGTTCAATGCACGGTCTGTACCGCGCACTGATCCACAACATGGTTGTCGGCTGCTCAGAAGGCTTCACCATTAAACAAGAACTCGTCGGTGTCGGTTACCGCGTCGACGTACAAGGCCAGATCGTGACCTTGAGCTTAGGATACTCACACGACATTCAGTTCATGCTTCCCAACGAAGTGAAGGCCGAAGCTGAACCTGTCAAGAAAGGACAGAATCCTGTATTGGTACTTAAGAGTTGTGACAAACAATTGCTCGGACAAGTAGCTGCCAAAGTTCGTTCACTCCGCAAACCGGAGCCTTACAAGGGTAAAGGTATCAAGTTCGTTGGTGAGGAACTCCGTCGCAAGGCCGGCAAGAGCGCCGCTGCTAAATAATGGGAGGATTGAAAAATGGCAACAATGAATAAAAAAGAGAGAAGACAAAGAATCCATTATCGCATCCGCAAGGTTGTCAACGGTACTGCCGAGCGCCCGAGAATGGTTGTGTTCAGAAGCAATAAACAGATCTACGTCCAGGTCATCGACGATGTTAAGCACGTAACACTTTGCGCTGCTTCATCAGCTGACAAGGCTCTCGTTGACTCATGCAAGGGCAAGCCCGGCATCGAGGCTGCGAAGATCGTAGGAAACGAAATAGCAAAACGCGCTATGGAGAAAGGCATCACCACCGTGTCATTCGACCGTGGAGGTTACCTTTATCATGGAAGAGTTAAAAGTTTGGCAGACGGTGCCCGTGAGGGTGGCCTTAAATTCTAAGAGATATGGCAGATATCAATGTTAAAAAAGTAAAGACAGCTGATCTTGAACTTAAGGATCGTCTGGTAGCCGTTCAGAGGGTAACCAAAGTCACCAAAGGTGGACGTCACTTCTCTTTCGCGGCAATCGTCGTAGTAGGCGATGAGAATGGTGTTGTCGGTTACGGTCTTGGAAAGGCCAACGAGGTAACTACCGCCATTTCAAAAGGCATCGAGGATGCAAAGAAGAATCTCGTGAAGATTCCGATCAACCATGGGACTATTCCTCACTCACAGGAAGCTAAATTCGGCGGTGCCCGCGTATTCATGGCCCCCGCAGCTCCCGGTACCGGTATCAAGGCCGGCGGTGCCATGCGTGCCGTATTCGAGTCAGTAGGTATCCATGACATCCTTGCCAAATCAAAAGGTTCGTCTAACCCTCACAACCTGGTGAAAGCCACTGTATCAGCTCTCTGCGAAATGAGAGACGCCTATACGGTAGCCGGCCTTCGCGGCATCCCCATGGAAAGAGTATTTAAAGGCTAGGAGGACAAGTCATGACAAAAGTTAGAGTCACTCAAGTTATCAGCAAGAACAGTGCGACCGAACGTCAGCAGGCCAACCTGCTTTCACTCGGCATCCACCGTATCAACCAGACAGTCGAGGTAGAACTTACTCCTGTGACCAAAGGCATGATCGAGAAGGTCCGCCACCTGGTTAAGGTTGAAGAAGTGAAATAGGAGGAACAATCAATGAAACTCAATACTCTCAAACCTGCAAAAGGTTCAACAAAGAAAGTAAAACGCATAGGTCGTGGTGAAGGCTCAGGTCACGGTGGAACAGCTACCCGTGGTAACAAAGGTGCTCAGGCCCGCAGTGGTTACAACCGCAAGATCGGTTTCCAGGGAGGTCAGATGCCCCTTCAGCGTACCAGCCCGAAGTTCGGCTTCAAGAACCACACAAGAGTTGAGTACAGAGGTGTCAATGTAGCAGCATTGCAGGCTCTCAGCGAGTCTTTGAACACCAATGTAATCGGCATCGACACAATGGTTGAGGCCGGCCTTGCCCGCGCTAACGATCTCGTCAAGATCCTTGGCAACGGCGAGTTGACCGCTAAATTGGAAGTTTCAGCCAACGCCTTCTCAAAGAGCGCGATCGCTAAGATCGAGGCTTGCGAAGGTAAAGCCACAATCATCTAATTGCCATGAAAAGATTCTTTCAGACATTAAAGAATATTTGGAAGATTGAAGAGCTCCGCAAGAGAATCCTCTATACCCTGGCATTGCTGGCAGTATACCGTCTCGGTTGCTTCGTGGTAATCCCGGGTATCGATGCTTCTCAGATTGCGAATCTGCAGAGCCAGGCTTCTGAAGGCTTGCTCGGTTTGCTGAACATGTTCTCAGGAGGTGCCTTCGGCAACGCTTCGATCTTTGCGCTGGGTGTTATGCCCTACATCTCTGCATCCATCGTAATCCAGCTTCTGGGTGTGATGCTGCCGTTCTTCCAGCGTCTTCAGAAAGAAGGCGAGAGCGGCCGCAGAAAGATGAATCAGTACACCAGGTATCTTACCATCGTCATCCTCGCCATCCAGGGTCCGGCTTATATAGCTAACCTGCACGCACAGCTTCCTCCCCAGGCATTCGTTTCTACGATGCAGGGCGGCTGGTACGGCCTGTTCGCTACCCTGATCCTCATCGGCGGTACGATGTTCGTAATGTGGCTCGGTGAAAGGATCACCGACCGCGGTCTTGGCAACGGTATCTCCCTGATCATCATGATCGGTATCATCGCCCGTCTCCCCAGGGCTCTCTGGATTGAAATCAGCGAGAAGTTCACTCAGACCAACGGTGGTGTGCTCGTGTTCATCATCGAGCTGATCGTGCTCTTCTTCGTCTTCATCGCTACCATCGCTCTCGTGCAGGCAGTCCGCAAGGTTCCTGTACAGTATGCAAAGCGTATCGTGGGCAACAAGCAGTACGGCGGTGTGCGTCAGTACATTCCTTTGAAGATCAATGCAGCCGGCGTTATGCCTATCATCTTCGCCCAGGCGATGATGCTCATCCCGCTGCTGTTCTCAAGGTTCGACGTGACCAAAGGTCTTGCAGCTATATTGAACAATCCTGTCGGTTTCTGGTATAATTTCGTATTCTTCCTCATGGTTGTGCTGTTCACTTATTTCTACACAGCCATCACCGTCAACCCTACCAACATGGCAGAGGAGATGAAGAAGAACGGCGGTTTCATCCCCGGCTACAAGCCCGGTCGTCAGACTGCCAATTATATCGACACCATCATGTCACGCATTACGCTCCCCGGCTCAATCTTCCTGGCAATCGTAGCCATCCTGCCTGCGTTTGCACAGCTGCTCGGAGTCAACAACCAGTTCGCATCATTCTACGGCGGTACTTCACTGCTGATCCTCGTCGGTGTGATCCTGGATACCCTCCAGCATATCGAGAGCCACCTGCTTATGCGTCACTATGACGGTCTTATGAAGACTGGACGTCTCCAGGGTCGTTCCGGAATGTAATTAATGTTACGATAGATACGGACAATGATAAAGATTAAAACCGAAGAAGAAATCGAGCTGCTCAGGGAGAATGCGATCATAGTATCGAAGACTCTCGCTGAGGTGGGACGGCATATCGCCCCGGGCGTGACCACGCTCGAGCTCGACAAGATTGCGGAAGAATTCATCCGCGATCACGGCGCACAGCCGGGCTTCTTGGGTTACGGCGGATTCCCCTACACCCTCTGCATGTCGGTCAACGAGACCGTAGTGCACGGTTTCCCTTCAGATTACAGACTCCAGGAGGGAGACATCGTTTCGGTCGATTGCGGAACGACATACAAAGGGCTCAACGGGGACTCTGCATATACTTTCGCAGTAGGTCAGATCAGCGCCGAGGACCAGGCTCTGCTCGATGCAACCAAGGCTTCTCTCTACAAGGGAATCGAGCACGCAGTTGCAGGAGGCCGCGTCGGCGACATCGGATACGCTATCCAGACCTATACCGAAGCTCTCGGATACTCTGTAGTAAGAGAGCTTGTAGGCCATGGCATCGGACATCACCTCCACGAAAGCCCTGAAGTGCCGAACTACGGCCGCCGCGGGCACGGGGTGAAACTGTCCGAGAACATGGTGATATGCATTGAGCCCATGATCAACCAGGGCGTCAAGGACGTTTACCTCGACGACAACGGTTGGGCAGTCTACACTGCAGACCACAAGAAATCAGCTCACTTCGAGCTGACGGTAGCTGTGAAGAAGGGCGCTCCGGATGTCTTGTCGACATTCGCATTTATCGAAAACAATAAATAACAATACGGAATAAACATTTACAATATGCCCAAACAGTCATCAATAGAGAAAGAAGGTACTATTATCGAGGCCCTGTCGAACGCGATGTTCAGAGTCGAGCTTGACAACGGCCATGTGATCATTGCACACATATCAGGAAAGATGCGCATGCATTATATCCGGATACTCCCTGGTGATAAGGTTAAAGTTGAAATGTCCCCGTACGATTTGACGAAAGGTAGGATTTCCTTCAGATACAAATAATAAAAATATACAGAAATGAAAGTCAAGACATCCATCAAGAAGCGTAGTGCGGATTGTAAAATAGTAAAGCGCAAAGGTCGCTTGTATGTTATCTGCAAAAAGAATCCGAAGTTCAAAATGCGCCAAGGATAATATTATTGATTTGTAAAAACAATATATAAAAACTTAAGAATTAGTATGGCACGTATAGCCGGAGTAGATTTACCCAACAACAAGCGCGGAGTTATAGGCCTTACCTATATCTTCGGCATCGGTCGTAGCTCTTCAAAGAAGATTTTGGAAGAGCTTAACATTGATGAGAACATCAAGGTTAAAGATTGGAATGACGACCAGGTCGCTGCAATCCGTGGAAAGATCGCCAGCGAGTACAAAATCGAAGGTGAACTTCGTTCATCTGTACAAATGAACATCAAACGTCTGATGGATATCGGATGTTATCGTGGAATCCGTCACCGTGCAGGTCTCCCTGTACGCGGACAGAGCACCAAGAACAATGCCCGTACCCGTAAAGGTCGTAAGAAAACTGTGGCCAACAAGAAGAAAGCAACTAAATAGGAGACTTGAATCATGGCAAAGAAAACCACAACAAACAAAAAGAGAGTTGTCAAAGTTGATGCCTATGGCGAGGCTCATATTTCATCGACTTTCAACAATGTCATCGTTACTCTTACCAACAGCACAGGTCAGACCATCAGCTGGTCATCAGCCGGCAAGATGGGCTTCAGGGGTTCAAAGAAGAACACTCCCTACGCAGCTCAGGTTGCAGCAGCAGACGCAGCCAAAGTGGCATACGATCTTGGCTTGCGCAGGATAAAAGCTTATGTGAAGGGCCCGGGAGCAGGTCGTGAATCTGCAATCCGCACTCTGCACGGAGCAGGCATCGAAGTTACCGAGATCATCGACGTAACTCCTCTGCCTCACAACGGATGCCGTCCTAAAGGCCGCCGCAGAGTATAATCCTTAATTGTTTAATTGAAAAAAGGAATTTATTATGGCTAGATATACAGGACCCAAAAGCAAAATAGCCCGCAAGTTCGGAGAACCGATCTACGGACCTGACAAATATCTCGAAAAGAGGAATTATCCTCCGGGACAGCACGGAATGGCTAAGAAGCGTAAAAAGACTTCTGAGTACGGCACCCAGCTCGCTGAGAAACAGAAAGTGAAATACACTTACGGTGTTCTCGAGCGCCAGTTCCGCAAAATGTATGACAAGGCAGCCCGCATGAAAGGACGTACCGGTGAGAACCTGATCCTCCTCCTCGAATCACGCGTGGACAACCTCGTTTACCGCATGGGTATCGCTCCCAGCCGCCCTGCAGCACGTCAGCTCGTAAGCCACTGCCACATCACCCGCAACGGTGAGATCTGCAATGTGCCTTCAGCTATCGCACGCCCCGGCGACATCATCGCAGTACGCGAGCGTTCAAAGAGCCTTGAAGTAGTTCAGGACAGCCTTTCGCGTGGTAACAACAAATATTCATGGATCGAGTTCGACAGCGAGAAGTGTGCAGGTAAATACCTCAACTATCCTGAGCGCACCGAGATCCCTGAGACCATCAACGAGCAGCTCATCGTCGAGTTGTACTCTAAGTAATAGTCTTGCTTGAAGCAACGAACACTAATATATTAGCAAAACAATATGGCAATTTTAGCATTCCAAAAACCTGATAAGGTCATAATGCTCGATGCTACCGATACCTTTGGCCGTTTCGAGTTCCGCCCTCTTGAGCCGGGATACGCAACTACCATCGGTAACGCACTTCGCCGCATTCTGCTCTCCTCTCTGGAAGGTTTTGCCATCACTTCGATCCGCATCGAAGGTGTCGCACACGAGTTCGACACTATTCCCGGCGTCATCGAGAGTGTGGTAGATATCATCCTTAATCTTAAACAAGTTCGTCTGAAGAGAATGATTGAGGAGGATGAAAGCGAAAGTGCAACGGTTACTGTTAGTGGCAAGCAAGAATTCACTGCTGCCGACCTCGCAAAGAGTCTGTCATCATTCCAGGTTCTGAATCCTGACCTGCACATCTGCACGATGGAGCCGAGCGTAAAGATCGTGATGGACTTCACAATAGGTAAGGGCAGGGGTTACGTTCCCGCTGACGAGAACAAAGATGAGAATGCACCGGTTGGCACCATCGCCATCGATTCCATCTACACTCCGATCAAGAACGTCAACTTCGCCAGGGAAGACTGGCGCGTAGAGCAGAAAACCGACTACGAAAAACTCATAATTGAAATAACTACCGACGGTTCAATCCATCCGAAGGAAGCCCTCAAGGAAGCTGCGAAGATCCTCATCCAGCACTTCATGCTGTTCTCAGACAGCAAGATCACCCTGGAAGCTCCCGTGGAGGTTGAGAACAAAGAGCTTGACGAGGAGTCACTCCGCATGCGTCATCTGCTCCTCACCAAACTGTCAGACATGGAGCTTTCAGTCCGCGCTCTCAACTGCTTGAAGGCTGCGAACATCGAAACCTTCGCTGACCTGGTGTCACACCAGCGCTCTGAGCTGATGAAATTCCGCAACTTCGGCAAGAAGTCTCTCAACGAGATCGACCTGCTTGTCGACAGGCTCAAATTGAACTTCGGAATGGACATTTCTAAGTATAACATCGAAAAAAAGGAACAATAGACTATGAGACACAATAAGGCCATCAATCACCTGGGTCGTCAGAGCGGACATCGCAAAGCTATGCTGTCGAACATGGCATGCTCTCTGATTCTCAACAAGAGGATCGAGACCACCGTTGCCAAGGCTAAAGCTTTGAGAACTTATGTAGAGCCTCTGATCACAAAGTCTAAGGACGATTCAACCCACTCACGCCGCGTTGTTTTCAGTTATCTGAAACAGAAAGAAGCCGTTACCGAACTCTTCAGGGTCATCGCTCCCAAGATCTCTGACCGTCCCGGCGGATACACCCGTATCCTCAAGACCGGTTTCCGTCAGGGTGACGGTGCCGACCTGGCACTCATCGAGCTGGTAGACTTCAACGAGGCTGCTCTCGCATCAACCGCCAAGAAGGAGACCAAGAAGACTTCTACCCGCCGTGCCGGTAAGAAAGCCGCTGCTAAGGCAGCTGAGGCTCCCAAGGCTGAAGAGCCCGCTGCAGAAGCTCCCGCAGCTGAATAACGAGTCTTCACGACAAAAAAAAACCGACCCCGGAGGGTCGGTTTTTTTTTTGTCTCTACTTTTTGAACAGCAGCGGGGCGAACTCCCTCAGGCAGCGACGCCAGGTCAGGAACTCGTGAGCAGTCTTGGGAGAAACGTAAGTCACTACGTTGGTGACACCGGCTGCCCTCAGCTGGTCGGCAGTAGCCTGAACCCTTGCAGGACCCTCGGCCTCGCCGATACCCATGAAGAGCACGTGCATCTTCTTGTTGAACTCGACAGGGTCAATCTTGCTGATGTCGAGGCTGCCGGCTCCGCTGAAGCCGCCCATGTACGAGAATACGTCGAGGTGAGGCAGGACGGTCCAGTAGGTCTGCATGCCGCCCCATGACAGTCCGGCCATTGCGCGGTGCTCGCGGTCGGCCTTAACCCTGAAGGTCTTCTCGATGTGGGGGATGATGTCTTTCAGCAGCACGTCGGTGAAATCAGCGCCGTACTCGTCGCGGCTCTGGCCGCTGCGGGCGTTGAAGGCCACCTCTATGTTACCGCTGTCCATCACTACGATCATCGGGACAGCCTTGCCTTCGGCGATGAGGTTGTCCATGATGGCGCTCATGCGGCCCTGATTGTTCCAGCCGGTCTCGTCCTCGGCCATACCGTGCTGCAGATAGAGTACAGGGTATTTCTTGTTGCCCTTGGCGTATTCGGCCGGGGTGTATACGAAGCAGCGGCGCCACTCGTTACGGACGTTGCTGTAGTATACGCTCTCGCTGACAACTCCGTGGGGAACGTCTTTCACTGCATAGAAGTCACGGTCGGGAGCGGGGATCTCGATGCCGCTGGCCCAGATGCCTGTGCCGAAGAAAGGCCTGGTGTTCTTGTCGGCCACAGTTACTCCGTCGATGCTGAGAGTATAGTAGTGGAAGCCTTCAACCTCGGGCTGTTCTGAAACGTAAGTCCACCAGCCGTCGTTGCCCCTGGTCATCGGGCCGCGGTAGCTGATCTCAACCCTCTCGGCGTCCGGAGCGTAAACTTTGAAATAGGTGCGTCCGTCGCTGCCTACGCGGGGCCACTCGGCGCCCTTGATGTTAAGCTCATTGGGCTTGGTGCCTGCAGGGATTTCGTCAAGAGTCTGCTCGGGGAGGTTCTTCTTCTCGATGGTCCAGCCGGCGCGCTTCTGAAGGCCGCAGGGGTTGCCTAAGAAGAGGTTGGCAGCAGCCTTGTCGCCCTTGAGCCACCATTTGAGCCATGCGAGGGCAACGATTGAGAACTCGCCGCCGTGAGGCTGGGCGTATGTGCCGCCGTGGCCTACAGGATAGTTGACTGCCACTGCGGGAACATGGTTGATGCGCTTGAAGTCGTCCATGCCGTTGCCGTAGGCTATGTCGCTCTCACCGCCGAGGATGTAGATGACGGGGGTGTGGATCTGGTTGAGCTTATCCTTGCCGTTTGAAGGCATTCCGGACACTGCGGTGCTGGGATTGACGAAGAGGCCGCTGTTGCATACCATGATGGTCTTGAGCCTCGGGTCCTGGCAAACGTCGAGGGTCTGGAGGCCGCCGCATGACATGCCGGCTGCAGCTATGTTGTTGACGTCGATCTTCTGATAGTACTGGCTGTTCGGATTGGCGTTCTGGGCGATGGCCCAGTCGATGGCGTCGATGAGCTGTTTGGACTCGGAGCCGTTGCCGGGATAGCGCACGCCGTCCTCAGGCATTACACCGATGGCGATTACCAGGAAACCGTTCGAAGCGATCTCGTTCAGGAAGCGGTAGTGCTCGAAAGGAGAGTTGGCGCAGGCGCCGTTGCCCCATACCAGCACGGGCAGGAGCTGCCTGCGGCCGAAAGGCTCGAGGTTGATGGGTTTGAATATTGTGTGCGTCTGGAGCGACTCGTCGGTGGCCATGATGGCTTTGTACGGGCCTGAACCGCCATCCTCAATTAGTTTTGTTGCGATGTCCTGCGCATTCAGGACATTTGTTGACACCAGCGCCAGAAAGGCCAGTGCCAGGCAGAATAGTTTTTTCATGACAGGTTGATGTAAGGTTATTTGATGCTAATTTACTAAAATGGCGCGATATTTTATAGATTTGAGGCCGACTTGCAGAAGATTATGGAAGGAACCCTTTTCTCACAGCTGACAGACCTGGCGCGCGGACTCGGCTTTGCCGATTTCGGCGCTGCGCGCATGCAGCCTCTGGACGAGCCTGCGAGGCGGCTGGACAGCTATCTTGAGGAGGGGCGCAACGCGGGCATGGAGTACATGGGCCGCAATGTCGACAAGCGCAAGGACCCTTCGCTGCTGCTGGAGGCCGGCGGCAGCGTGCTCTGCTTCATAGTGCCTTACGGCAAGGCTCGCAAAGGTACTCCGGTGGCTTCGTTCGCCCTTGGCATGGATTACCACAAGGTAGTGAAGGACCATCTCTATATGTTCCTGCAGCAGGCGAAGCCTCTGATCGAGGCTGCTTCCGGCTCTGAGTTGAAGGCCCGCGTGTTCGTCGACAGCGCTCCGGTGATGGACCGCGCTTGGGCGGTGGAGTGCGGACTGGGCTTTTTCGGCTGCAACAATTTCTTCATCAGCACTGTGGCCGGTATCCGCTGCCTCATTGGAATAATCCTCTGCAATCTGGATTTCAAGCTGCTGGACTGCATGGATCTGCGCTGGAAGAAACACGACGTGCTGCTGGACTGCGGCCAGTGCGGCAACTGCGTGCGTCACTGTCCGACCGGCGCGCTGAAGGCTCCCTACACTCTGGACGCCGGCCGCTGCATCAGCTACCACACCGTGGAGAGCAAGACTCTCTATGAGAAAGACGCCCGGCCCGTGGACTACGCCGGCTATATCTTCGGCTGCGAGGAGTGCATGCGCGCCTGCCCCTGGGACATGCCTGTCGCCAATGTCTGGCCGGAGCTGGTGTGCAATCAGGAATATATCGAGAGCCTCACTATAGAAGACTGGAAGGCCATGAGCGAAGAGGAGTGGGAAAAACATTTCGAGGGGACTTCATTAACCCGTGCGGGCCTTCAGAAAATCAAGAACAATTGCTAACTTTACACAATTATGCGCTTCACGCTCACACATACCGACAAAGACAGCAACGCCCGCTGCGGAGTCATCTCGACTGACCACGGCGACATAGCTACGCCGATATTCATGCCGGTTGGCACTGTCGGCTCGGTAAAGGGAGTGTTCCACCGCGACCTGAAGGAAGACGTCGGAGCGCAGATAATCCTCGGCAACACCTACCACCTCTATCTGAGGCCCGGCCTGGACGTGCTCAAGGCCGCCGGAGGCCTCCACAAGTTCTGCTCGTGGGACAGGCCCATCCTCACCGACAGCGGCGGCTTCCAGGTGTTCAGCCTCAGCCCGATCCGCAAGCTCACCGAGGACGGCTGCATATTCCGTTCGCACATCGACGGCAGCAAGCACATCTTCACCCCTGAGAACAACGTCGACACGCAGCGCATAATCGGAGCCGACATCATCATGGCCCTCGACGAATGCTGCCCCGGCGACGCCGACTACAAGTACGCCGCCAAATCCCTCGACCTGACCGAGAAGTGGCTGGCGCGCTGCATCCGCCATTTCGACGAGACCGAGCCGCTCTACGGCTACAGCCAGACTTTCTTCCCGATAGTGCAGGGATGCATCTATCCTGACCTGCGTACGAGGGCTGCCGAGACTGCGGTGAGCTACGGCAGGGAAGGCTATGCCATCGGAGGCCTCGCAGTGGGAGAGCCTGTGGAGAAGATGTACGAGATGATAGAGCTGCTGCACCCTCTGCTGCCGGCCGACAAGCCGCGCTACCTGATGGGCGTCGGCACTCCTGCCAACATCCTCGAGGCGATAGCCCGCGGCGTGGACATGTTCGACTGTGTGATGCCTACCCGCAATGGCCGCAACGGCATGCTCTTCACATGGGAGGGCACCATCAACATACGCAACAAGAAATGGGCTGACGATTTCAGCCCCATCGACCCGCAAGGCACGTCTTTTGTCGACAGGACCTACACCAAGGCCTACCTGAGGCATCTGACCATCGCCGGCGAGATGCTGGCCGCAGAGATTGCCAGCGAACACAACCTTGCCTTCTACCTCGACCTGGTGACAAAGGCCCGCGAGCACATCGCAGCCGGAGACTTCGCCCGGTGGAAAGAACAGACAGTAGCAAAACTTGACGAGAGATTGTAATGAAGAGTCCCAAGCTTAAAATAATAGACTGGTACATCATCCGCAAGTTCATAGGGACTTACTTCCTTACGCTGCTGATCGTAATCGTCATCATCGTGGTGTTCGACATCAGCGAGAAGATCAACCACTTTGTCGACAACCAGGTTCCGCTCAAGGAGATTGTATTCGACTATTTCGCGAACTTCATCCCGTACATCATAAACATGTACAGCCCGATGTTCGTGTTCATCACAGTTATCTTCTTCACGTCCAAGCTGGCCCAGAACTCCGAGATCATAGCGATGCTGTCGAACGGCATCGGCTTCAACCGCCTGCTGGTGCCTTACCTGCTTTCGGCCACCTTCGTGGCCATATTCTCCCTGGTGCTGAACCTGTATGTGATCCCTCCTGCCAACAAGGTGAGGCTGGACTTCGAGAACAAGTACATCAAGGCGAAGGCGACCCTTGGTGCGACCCGGGACGTGCATTACCAGCTGGAGCCCGGCCAGTTCGTGTATGTCGAGAGCTTCAGTACATGGAACAACACTGCCTACCGTTTCACCCTCGAAACTGTAGATGACAACAAGATAACTTCAAAGCTGTCGGCCGAGACCGCAGTGTGGGACACCACCTTCAACGGCTGGAAACTGCATAACTATTTCGTAAGGAACTACGATCAGTACGGCAACGAGAGCGTGACCGTAGGCCGCACGCGCGACACGGTCATCGACCTTACACTGGAGGACTTCCTGCGGCGCAGCAACGTCATGCAGACCCTCACGGTCAAGGAGCTAGACAAGCTCATCGAGACGCAGAAGATAAGGGGCGACAAGTCGGTCGATTTCTCTCTCATCGAGAAATACTCCCGCACCGCCCTGCCGTTCTCGGCGTTCATCCTGACCATCATGGGTCTGGCTCTGTCCAGCCGGAAGCGAAGGGGAGGACTGGGCCTCAACATCGGAATAGGAGTGGGCCTGTGCTTCTCCTACATCCTGTTCCAGCGCTTCAGCGAGATGTTCGTGAGGACGGGACTGCTGCCGCCTTTCGTGGCCATCTGGGTGCCTAACGTAGTGTTTACGATAATCGTCTTCTACCTTTATCGTCTGGCTCCGAAGTAAAACCTAAATATACTATATGAAGAATACAACTTTCAAACTGATCATTCTCAGTTTCCTGCAGTTCGCGGTCTGGGGCGCCTACCTGACCTCGATGGGCAGCTATCTGGCCAGTGCCGGGTTCGGTAGCAGGATATGGCTGTTCTTTGCCACCCAGGGTTTCGTGTCGATCTTCATGCCGGCCCTCGCCGGTATAGTGGCCGACAAATGGATTCCCGCGCAGAAGGTGCTTTCAATCTGCCATGCAGTGGCCGGCGTCTGCATGATCGCTCTGGCCTGGTATGCGATGAGCGCCGGAAGCGGAGTTGAGTTCGGCCCGTTCTACGCCCTGTACACCATCAGCGTGGCGTTCTACATGCCGACCATCGCCATCTCCAACTCAGTGGCCTACAACGCCCTCGAAGTGAGCGGCAAGGACCCGGTGAAGGATTTCCCTCCGATCAGGGTGTTCGGCACCGTCGGCTTCATCTGCTCGATGCTCTTCGTCAACTTCGTCCGCAATGCGAAGGGCATTCAGTTCCAGAACTCATACGAGCAGTTCTTCGTTTCAGGCATCCTCAGCGTAGTGCTCACCCTCTACGCACTGACTCTTCCCAACTGCCCCTGCAAGCCCGCCAGCGAAGGAGTCAAGTCATTTGCCGAAGCTACCGGCCTGTCGGCCTTCAAGCTCTTCAAGGAGCGCCAGTTCGCGGTATTCTTCATATTCTCGATGCTGCTCGGCGCTTCGCTCCAGATTACCAATGGCTATGCCAACACCTACATCAGGTCGTTCGCCGGCAATCCCCTCTTCGCAGGCACATGGGGAGCCAACAACGCCAACGCGCTGATCTCTCTCAGCCAGGTTTCCGAGACCCTCTGCATCCTGCTCATCCCGTTCTTCCTCAAGAAGTTCGGCATAAAGAAGGTGATGCTCATATCGATGTTTGCGTGGGTTCTGCGCTTCGGCTTCTTCGGCATCGGCAACCCGGGCGGCGGCGTATGGCTCTTCGTCCTCAGCTGCATCGTCTATGGTGTCGCATTTGATTTCTTCAACATCTCAGGCTCCCTGTTCGTCAACGAGAATGTCGACACCGGCATCCGCTCCAGCGCCCAGGGCCTCTTCATGCTGATGACCAACGGCATCGGCGCTTCGCTGGGCACATGGGTGGCCGGCCTCGTGGTGAACCGCTTCGTAGAGGATACGGCAGCCTTTGACGCCGACTGGAAGACCGTATGGCTGATATTCGCGGCTTACGCCTTCGTAGTGGCCATCCTGTTCGCGATACTCTTCAAGTATAAACACGAACCGAAGAAAGCTTAGTCGGGATTGCTGATGAACACTATCACCTTGGCCGGATGGTTGAGGTGGAGTGAGAAACTCTCAGAAAGACTTTTATTCAGAGTCGCCTTCCACAATGTGTCGAAGGCGACTTTGCTTGTGTCGTAAAGCAGACCTTCGCAGCTGATGCGGAGCGAATTGTCGAAGGCGAAGATAGAGACTTCGAGGCCGGCCGGGCAGCTGAAGACAGCGTCTTTTGCGCAGAAAGCCCTGAAGACGCCGCTTTCGGTAATCATGTCTATGTCGCAGCCGCTGCCTGCAAGCTCTGCGGCATAGTCGGCCAGCAGCGACACGTTGGCCATGGTGTGGTCTTCGCGTTTTCCTGTGGCGCCGAGGATGTGGATGGCCTCGGGCAGGGGATCGACGGCGGCCTTGAAGGCCTTGGTCAGGTCGTTGGTCTCCTGGTCTTTGTCGGGCCGGATGATGCCTGCAAAGCGCTCCTGGAGGGGGAGAGGGAGGGAATCCATGTCGCCGACGATGAGGTCAGGCACGATGCCGGCCGCAAGCAGCCTCTCGGCGGCTCCGTCGCAGCAGATGATTCTGTCGGCCTGCCTGAGCAGGGCGGCGGTCCGTTCAGAAGAGGGGAACTCTCCGTTCGCCAGTATCACAGTCGTCATTCGAAATGATATTTCGAGGCTTCCCTGAAGCCTTTCAGGAACTCTTCAATCTTGAGCCGCTTCTTGCCGGCCAGCTGGATGTCCATGATCCTTATGTTGCCGGCGGCGCAGCCGACTGAAAGGTATGTCTTGCCGTCGGTATCTATCTTGCCTTTTTCAAGCTGCTCTTCCCTCGCAGGGACGAATGCGTCGTAGACCTTGACGTCGGTCACTGTGCCATCCTCGGCCACGAGGTTGAGGTGGGCGCCGGGATAGGGCGACAGGCCGCGGATGAGCAGGCATATTGAAGAAGCCTCCTCGTCCAGGCAGATCTGGCAGGTCTCGCGGGTGATCTTGGGAGCGGGCTTGAGCTCGCTGTATGCCACCTGGGGAGAGGGGCTGACTTTCTTCCTTACCAGAGCCTTGGCTGTCTTTACCACGAGGGCTGAGCCTTTCTCGGCCAGCTTGTCGTGCAGAGAGCCGGCGTTGTCGTAATCTTCGATAGGACAGAAGTCGTTGTAGAGGATGCCGCCGGTGTCGATCTTCTCGTCGATCATGAAGGTTGTCACGCCGGTCTGCCTCTCGCCGTTGATGATGGCCCAGTTGATGGGCGCTGCACCGCGGTACTGCGGCAGTATGGAGGCGTGCAGGTTGAAGGTACCCAGGCGCGGCATGCTCCAGACTTCCTTCGGCAGCATGCGGAAGGCTACCACGATGAACATGTCGGGGTCGTATGACTTAAGCTGGGCAAGGAAGTCGGGGTCCTTGAGCTTCTCTGGCTGCAGCACGGGGATGCCGTGCTCCACGGCGAATTTCTTGACGGCGCTCTCGTGCATCTGCAGGCCGCGGCCGGAGGCCTTGTCCGGCACTGTGACTACGGCTGCAATGTTGTAGTCGGTCTGCTCCATGAGGGCTTTCAGAGGCTCTACTGCAAACTCGGGAGTACCCATGTATACGATGTCGATGCGGCCTTTCTTGCGCCTGAGGAAATTCGAGGCACGGCGGAAGAAGGCTGCGACAGGTTTCCATACCTTGCGCACGAACGCCTTCCAGGAGTCTGCCGTGAAGAGGGGAGAGTCGGTGGTGGCCTGCCATGTCAGGAATATTCCGATGGGCAGCAGCACCATCGAAGATATGAACGCGCCCATGGCTTCGTTCATGTTGCCGTCCCTGGCGAGCTTGACGCCGCTGGTGTCGACCACCCAGTAGCCTACGAACAGCAGGGTGGAGATGATGACCGGTGTGCCCAGGCCGCCCTTGCGGATGATGGCTCCCAGCGGCGCTCCGATGAAGAAGAACAGCAGGCAGGCCAGAGACAGGGAGAACTTGCGGAACATCTCCACAAGCATCTTCCTGGTGGGGCTGAAATACCTGAAGGTGTCCCTGTCGTAGGTGTCGATGGCGCTCATTCCGCTCTCGACTTCGCTTTTGGCCTGAGTGAATATCATTACCTTGTCATCAAACGTCTGAGTCGAATCCAGGGCCATCCTGAGTCCCTTGATGTCGAACAGAGGCAGAGGGTCTTTCGTCACGGACGTGTCGATCTGGTTGTGATAGTCGAGGGCCAGGTTGTTCAGGAACCTGTGGGCAAGAGAAGGGAAGGCATTTGCCAGGTCGTTGAGCAGGGAATCCCTGTCGGCATGCAGGTCATGAAGGTCCTGCGACATGATCTCGTCGCTGAAGCGGTCGCCGTTTTCGTCGCGGGTGAAAGTATAGTTGTCCAGAGAAATGTATATCCTCTGTTCCTTGAAGCTGACGATGTTCTGCTCGAGGGTGGTGTCGCGGTAGCCCATGCGGTTGGTCTCGTCGTACGAGCGGCCGTTGAACATGTCGAAGATGAGGTATTTCTTGTCTTCGGTGATCTGTATCTTGCCGGATTCGGCGATGATGAGGGCGGTGTTGCCGTTGTTGTTCGTATGGTCGTACACCATCAGGTTGTGCATCATGCCGGTCTCTTCGTCCTGCCATTCGGTCCTGAGGGTGTAGCCCTCGATGCCGTCGTAGAACACTCCGTCCGGAATCTTGATCTCGTCCTTGGTGCGGCCGATGTCGTCGCGCAGGGCGTAGATGTGCTCGTACGCCACGGGGACCAGCTCGTTGGAGATGAAGAAGGCTCCGATGGCAATCAGGAACGACACCACCATCAGCGGCAGCATGGTCCTGCCGAGCGAAATGCCCGCGGCCTTCATGGTCAGCAGCTCGTTGTTCTCGCCGAGGCCTCCCATGGTCATGATGGAAGCCAGCAGCGTCGACAGCGGCAGCACCATGGACAGGATGGTGCAGGCGCCCCAGCCCATGAACTCGGCGATGACCGCCAAGCCCAGACCCTTGCCGACCAGCTCGTCGATGTAGACCCACAGGAATTGCATCACAAGGATGAACAACACGATGAAGAACACCAGTGCGAAGGGGCCTGTGAAAGATTTGAGCAGGTATCGGTCGAGTCTCTTCAAGGAGATGAATTTATTTGCCTGTTGCGAGTTTCAAAAGTGTTTCGGCGGCCTGTGCCAGTCCGTCGGTGTTCTTTCCTCCAGCCGTGGCCAGGAACTTCTGTCCGCCGCCGCCACCCTGGATGAACTTAGCTGCTTCGCGGATATCCTTGCCGGCGTCCTTGCCGTTGGCTACCAGGTCGTCGGAGTACATCAGCACGAGGCAGGGCTTGTTGTCTCTGCTCTCGAATGCTGCGATGAATGCGGTGGCAGTGGTCTCTCCGTGGAGGAGGAATGCGACGTTCCTTGCAAGTTCCATGCTAAGACACTCGCGGAGCGTCATGACAGAGATGCCGTCGATATTCTGGGCAGTAGCTTTGACGCTGTTCTTGATGTTGACGGCGCGCTCCTGCTGGATCTCGTCCATAGCCTTGCGGAAAGAATCGTTGGAGTCTACGGTCTTCTTGACAGCGTTCACGAGGTCGGGGACGTTGTTGAACATCTCCTTGATGGCGTTGATGACCTCTTCCATGCCGTCCACGAGGATCTCGGCCCTGAGGCCGGTGGTAGCTTCGATACGGCGTACGCCGGCGGCGATGGCGCTTTCGCTGATGATGCGGAAGTAGCCGATGGAGCCGGTGGCGGGAGCGTGGCAGCCGCCGCAGAGCTCGATCGAGTCGCCGAACTTGATGACGCGCACGCTGTTGCCGTATTTCTCTCCGAAGAGAGCCATGGCGCCCATGCTGCGGGCCTCATCGATGGGAACATCGCGGTATTCCTGCAGCGGAGCGTTGGCGCGGATCATCTTGTTCACCAGGCGCTCAACTTCATTGATCTGTTCGCGGGACATCTTCTCGTAGTGAGAGAAGTCGAAGCGGAACGACTCGGGACCTACGAAAGAACCTTTCTGCTCCACATGGGTGCCGAGGACGTGGCGCAGAGCTGCGTGCAGCAGGTGGGTGGCAGAGTGGTTGTTCTGGATGCAGATGCGGCGCTCGGCGTCGACCTCAGCCTTGAAGGTGGCCTGGAGGTCTTCCGGCAGGCGCTCTGCGATATGTATCGGCAGGCCGTTTTCCTTGATGGTGTTGACGATGGCTATCTTCTCGTCGCCGCAGCTGATCCAGCCGCTGTCGCCGACCTCGCCGCCCATCTCTCCGTAGAAGGGAGTGCGGTCGAACACGAGCTGTATCTGCTCTTTGTTCTTGGCCTTGACGGTGCGGTATCTCACGATGTTGACGTCGGCTGTCATGGTGTCGTAACCTACGAATTCGGTGACGGCGTCCTTTCCTACGCTGATCCAGTCGCCGGCCTCGATGGCTGTGGCGTTGCGGGCGCGCTGTTTCTGCTTCTCAAGCTCTACGTTGAAGGCGTCCAGGTCGATGGTATATCCGTTCTCGCGGGCGATCAGTTCGCTCAGGTCGATGGGGAAACCGTAGGTGTCGTAGAGGGTGAAGGCGTCCACGCCGCTGATTTTCTTGGTGTCGGCAGCCTTGGCCATGATGTTGTCCATCAGCTTGATGCCCTTGTCGAGGGTGCGCAGGAAGGCTTCTTCCTCTTCCTTGATGACGCGTACTATGAGGTCGTTCTGCTTGCGCAGCTCGGGGAATGCATCTCCCATCTGGGCTACGAGGTTGGGCACGAGCCTGCAGAGGAAGGGTTCCTTGAAGCCGAGGAAGGTGTAGCCGTAGCGGACTGCACGGCGCAGGATGCGGCGGATTACATAGCCGGCCTTTACGTTTGAAGGCAGCTGGCCGTCGGCGATGGAGAAGCTGATGGCCCTGATGTGGTCGGCGATGACCCTCATGGCCACTCCGATCTCACCGTCGGGCTCGTATTTCTTGCCGCTGAGGGCAGAGATGGCGTCGATCATTCCGGTGAACACGTCGGTATCGTAGTTGCTCTGCTTGCCCTGCAAAGCCATGCAGAGGCGCTCGAAGCCCATTCCGGTGTCGACATGCTTGGCAGGCAGGGGCTCCAGCGAGCCGTTGGCCTTGCGGTTGAACTGCATGAACACCAGGTTCCATATCTCGATCACCAGGTGATGGCCTTGGTTGACCAGAGTGACGCCGTCTACCTTGGCTCTCTCTTCCTCGCTGCGAAGGTCGATGTGGATCTCGCTGCAGGGGCCGCAGGGGCCTGTGTCGCCCATCTCCCAGAAGTTGTCGTGCTTGTTGCCGAGGATGATGTGGCTCTCGGGAAGGTATTTGAGCCATTCCTGCCTTGCCTCTTCGTCCATGGGCACTCCGTCAGTGTCGCTGCCCTCGAAAACGGTGGCATAGAGACGGCTCTTGTCGAGCTTGAACACTTCTGTGAGCAGCTCCCATCCCCACTGGATGGCTTCTTTCTTGAAGTAGTCGCCGAAACTCCAGTTGCCGAGCATTTCGAACATGGTGTGGTGGCGTCCGTCGTGGCCCACCGCCTCGAGGTCGTTATGCTTGCCGCTCACGCGGAGGCATTTCTGGCTGTCGGCCACGCGTTTGTACTTGGCGGGCTCGTTGCCGAGGAACCAGTCCTTGAACTGGTTCATACCGGCGTTTGTAAACATCAGGGTGGGGTCGTTCTTTACAACCATCGGGGCTGAAGGAACTATGGTGTGGCCTTTCGAGGCGAAGAAGTCCAAGAAGGTCTGGCGTATTTCTTGAGAGGTCATATCAAATTATATAGAATCGCGTTTTATATTAATGTGTCGCAAAAATAGCATTTTTATCAGATTATTATAACTTTGCAAGTTACAATCAGCATTTTCTCCATTTTTGGATGAGTAAAGAGAGCCGATATATCTACAATTCCGAGACGTCTTCTTACGACCTCTACGTCCCGTCTAAACTGGCGCGATGGACGAGGTTCGGCATTGTCGTGGCAGTCGGCCTGGCCTTCTTCTTCTCGTATTTCTGGATATGGAACGGCGTCCTGGGCAAGAGCACTCCCAAGACAGCTATACTTGAGAAAAAGAATGCGGCCATGCTCGCCTCCATCGCTGACATCAACGAGAGGATGGACGCCCAGAACGCTGCTCTCGGCAAATTGCAGGAAAGGGACAATGTAGTCTACCGTTCAGTCTTTGGCATGGACGAGGTGCCCCAGTCGGTGCGCAACGCCGGCTTCGGAGGCGTCGACCGCTATGCCGACCTAAAGATATACATGGATGCCGACTATCTGATTTCCAGCCGCAACCGCCTCGACATCCTCACCAAGAAAGCTTACGTGCAGTCGCTCTCGTTCGACGATATCCAGGCGCTGTCAGCCCGTGCAGGCGACATGGCCAACTGCGTGCCCAGCATATATCCGGTGGTTCCCACCAAGGCCATGCAGCAGACCTCGCCTTTCGGATACCGCTCCGACCCTATCACCGGCGTAGCCAAATTCCACAGCGGCATCGACATCGGCGGTCCCAAGGGTACTGACATATACGCTACCGGCGACGGAGTCGTCGTACGCGTCGATTACAATTTCTACGGCTACGGAGTCGTCGTGGACATAGACCACGGATTCGGCTACACTACCCGCTACGGCCACCTTCTCGGCGCCAGCGTCATCGAAGGCCAGAGGGTCAGCAGGGGCGACAAGATCGGCGAGCTCGGCAGCTCCGGACGCGCCACCGGCCCCCACCTCCACTACGAGGTGCTCTACAAGGGCAATGCTGTCAACCCCTGGAACTTCTTCTCGAACGACATTACTCCCGAAGAGTATCAGGACATGATTGCTAAGTCCAGAAGCAGGGGGTAGGCGGCATGAAGAAATATCGTTTCAACAACGAAAGCAAGTCTTTCGACGAAGAGTCTCTCACAGCCGGCCGGATTATTCTGACCATACTGAAGTACTGTCTCTACGGCATCGCCGCCGCAGCGGTCATGTATCTGCTGTTCGCGCTTATTTTCAGCACCGAGCGCGAGAAGAGCCTTTCGCTGGAGAATGAATATCTCGAGCAGGAGCGCGACAAGATGAGCGACCAGGTGGACCTGCTGGACGACGTCATCAAGAATCTTGAGCTGCGCGACAAGACCATCTACAACGACATATTCGGCATGGACCCGCCGTCGACTGAGACATTCATCGAGGCCGACACCATCGCGAGCGACAGTTTCCTCGCATCGATGACCGACGAGCAGCTGGCGGCATATACCAATGAAGAAGTGGACCGTGCAGAAGAGAGGATCTCGAACGTCAACCGCCAGATCAGAGCCATCTTCCAGACTCTCGGGGACGAGGAATTCAAGCCTACCAGCCTGCCTTCCATCCTTCCGGTGGAGAATTTCAAGCTGGCGCAGACCGGAGCCTCTGTCGGCATGAAGATCAATCCCTTCTACAAGACACTCCGCCGCCATGGCGGCTTTGACATAATAGCCGCTGTCGGGACGCAGGTGCTCAGCACTGCCGACGGAGTGGTGGCCAAGATCGACAAGGCTTCCAAGGGCATGGGCAACAGCGTCACCATAGACCACCGCAACGGCATCCGCACCATCTACGGCCACCTGAGCGAAATCTACGTCCACGAGGGGCAGAACCTCAAGCAGGGCGACGTCATAGCCAGGGTCGGGATGAGCGGCACTACATTCTCCGGCGGCCTGCACTACGAGGTGGTGCGTCAGGGCCGCAGCGTGGAGCCGGTGAACTATTTCTTCGCCGACCTGAGCCCCGCGGTCTACCGCGACATGGTGGTCATCTCATCTTATACCGGACAATCAATAGACTAAAACATAATGAGCAAGATCTGTTACACGATTGGCGAGGTCGCCGAGCTGCTGGGGGAGAGCACTTCCCTGGTGCGTTTCTGGTCTGACAATTTCACGGATTTCATCCATCCGCGCCGCAACAACAAGGGCAACCGCCTGTTCAGCCCCGAGGATGTGGAGATGTTCAAGAAGATCCACTTCCTGGTGAAGGAGCGCAACCTCACCCTCGAAGGGGCCCGCAAGCTTCTCGGCAGCAACGCCGAGGGAGCCGACCAGCGATTCGAGGTCATCGACAAGCTGAAAGAGATCCGCTCTCTGCTTGAAACCGTAAAGGACGAAATCTAGCATGAAGGCACGTCAGGTAGCTGAAATAATCGAGAGCTTCGCTCCGCTGGACACTCAGGAAAGCTGGGACAACGCCGGCTTGTGCATCGGCAGCCCCGACGCCGAGGTGAAAGGCGTGATGGTGGGCTTCGACTGCACTCCGGCCCTCATCGAGGAGGCCGTGGCTGCCGGCTGCAACATGATAGTGACCCACCACCCCCTGATATTCAAGGGCGTGAAGAGGATCGACCCGGACAGCTTCACCGGCGCCGCCATAGTCAGTGCCATCAAGCACGACATGATAATCTACGCCGCCCACACCAATGCCGACAAGGCTGCCGACGGAGTGAGCTGGCTGATGGCCGGTAGGCTCGGCCTGCGGGAAGTCTGCCCGCTGGGCGAGGACGGCCTCGGCGTGGTAGGGAATCTGCCGGAGCCCATGGACAGCAGGGCATTCGTCGAGATGGTGAAGAAGGCCTTCGGCCTGCCGGTAGTGCGCTGCTCGAAGCCTCTGGCAAAGCCGGTAATCCGCGTTGCGATGTGCGGCGGGTCAGGGGGCAGCCTCATCGAAGAAGCCAAGGCCGCTGGGGCCGACGCATACCTCTGCGGAGACATCTCCTACCACAACTTTTTCACCGACGAAGGCTTCATACTGCTCGACGTGGGACACTATGAAAGTGAAATAGATATTGTGGATAAATTATTTGGACTGCTTAGCGAAAAAATACATACCTTTGCAGTCCGCAAAACTCAGAATAACAACAATCCAGTATATTACTATTAAAGTAGATTATGGCTACAAAAAAAGCTAACAAGGCAATCGTTACCCCTATTGACCAGAGCGAAACCTTCGTCTCTGCGGTGAAGTCCGTAACCGAGTCTGACGGTGTGTCAATGGAAGAAAAGCTCCGCACGCTCTACAAAATCCAGCAGGCAGACACTTCAATCGACAAGATCCACCTTCTCCGCGGCGAACTCCCCCTGGAAGTCCAGGACCTGGAAGACGACATCGCCGGTCTCAATACAAGGATAAGCAACACGCAGACCGAGATAAAGGATGCTGAGAAGTACATCTCTGACCTTCGTGCAAAGATCGAAGAGTGCAAGGTTCTCGTTGAGAAATACGAAGAGCAGAGCAAGAAGGTGATGAACAACCGCGAGTACGAGTCCATCACCCGTCAGATCGAGTTCCAGCAGCTTGAGCAGGAAGCCAGCGAGAAGCATATCCGCGAGACCAACCTTCTCCTCGCCGAGAAGGCCGCTTTCCTCGACGAGACCCGCAAGGCCCTCGAAGGCCGCGAGATCGACCTCAAGAACAAGAAGGCCGAGCTCGAGCAGATCATCACCGAGACCGCCAAGGAAGAGGAGCAGCTCGAGGCCCACAAGGAAGAGCTTGCCAAGAAGCTTGACGAGCGCATGTACATCGCGTACAACCGCGTTCGCAACAGCTGCAAGAACCACCTGGCAGTAGTTACCATCAAGAGAGGCGCCTGCGGCGGATGCTTCAACCAGATCCCCCCTCAGCGTCAGCTCGACATCGCTCAGAACAAGAAGATCATAATCTGCGAGTATTGCGGCCGTATCCTGGTCAGCCCGGAATTCGACGAGACTGCAAAAGAAGACTAGGAACTCCCTGTCGTCATGCCGGCCAGAAAGAAGGAAATAAAAGTTGATCTGCCGCAGCTGGCGGTGGAAATGGGACGGAAACCCCCTCAGGCGATCGATATCGAGGAGGCCGTCCTTGCCGCTATGATGCTCGATTCAGAGTGCATCAACGACGTCCTTGAATCTCTGACTCCCGACTGCTTCTACAACGAGAGCAACAAGAAGATTTTCACAGCCATCACAGCCATCGCTTCCCGCAATGACAAGGTGGACATCCTCACCGTGGCCGATGAACTGTCGAAGACCGGCGACCTCGAAGCCGTCGGAGGCGCTTCATATCTGAGTGCCCTGAGCATGAAGATCGGCGCCGCCGCAAATACCGACTATCACACCAAGATCCTTCTTCAGAAATACATCCAGCGCGAGCTGATCTCTATCTCATACCGCGTCCAGAAACAGTCTTTCGAGGATTCGATGCCTGTCGACGACCTGCTGCAGTACGCCCAGCAGGAAGTCTTCGTGCTTGCCGAGCGCAACATGAAGCGCGACACGAGCCCCATCCAGATGGTCATCAACCAGGCTATCGACGATATCCAGAAAGGCCAGGAGCGTCAGGACGGTCTGAGCGGCGTGCCTTCGGGCTATGCCAACATCGACAAGATCACCTACGGCTGGCAGCCTTCCGACCTCATAATCCTTGCCGCCAGGCCCTCTGTCGGTAAGACCGCGTTCGTGCTGACGATGGCCCGCAACATGGCTGTCGACTACAACGTTCCGGTGGCTTTCTTCTCGCTTGAGATGTCGCAGACCCAGCTGGTGAAGCGACTCCTCGTGAGCGAGACCGGCATCCCCTCCGACAAGATCTGGGGCGCCAAGAAATTCAACGACCCTCAGGACTGGGACACTCTCAACGAGCGCATCGGCAAGCTGTCGCGCGCCCCGCTGTGGATCGACGACACCCCGTCCCTGTCTATATACGAGTTCCGTTCGAAGGCCCGCCGTCTGGTGCAGACCCAGAACGTGAAGATGATAATCATCGACTACCTGCAGCTGATGACCGGTCCCGTGGAGCTCCGCGGCATGAGGGAGCAGGAGGTGTCTGCCATCTCGCGCGCCCTGAAGTCCATCGCCAAGGACCTGAACGTCCCGATCCTCGCCCTGTCGCAGCTGAACCGTTCGGTGGAGACCCGCGGCGGAAGCAAGCGCCCCCAGCTGAGCGACCTTCGTGAATCAGGAGCCATCGAGCAGGATGCGGACATCGTAATGTTCATCCACAGGCCCGAGTTCTTCGGCACTGCCGAAGCCGACGCCTATCCCGGCCAGACGCAGCTAATCATCGCCAAGCACCGCAACGGCGAGACCGGAGACGTGGAGATGCGCTTCGTCGCTTCAGAGGTAAGGTTCGAGGATGCAAACGTCCATTATCAGGAATATGAATCGAGGATGAACGATGTCGGTACGAGTTTTGATATGGAGTACTGACAAAAGTTAAACCGACATGAAGAAGATCCTGCTGCTTACAGCATTTACTATATTCTCCCTTTCCGTTTTTGCCCAGTCTAACTCACTGCCTTTCAAGGCGGGAGAGAAGATTGAGGTCACCCTGAACTACAAGTGGGGCATCAGCGCAGACATAGCTGTCCTCAACTTCAATCTCCAGGAAGTGACGGAGAGCGGCACCCCTTGTTTCCACATAGTCCTGAACGCGCGCACCAACAAATTCTTCGATTCTTTCTATAAAGTGAGGGATATCTACGAGTCCAAGTTCGAGATGGACATGGATCCGGTCTACGCCATGCGTTCGGTGCACGAGGGCGGTTTCAATGCCTTCAACGAGTATAAGTGGAGCGCCGACAAGAAAACGCTCTACGCAAGGGTGGAGAAGAGCACGATGGCAACTCCTGTCGACACTGTCTTCAAGAGCAGCGAGACCATCCGTGACGTGATCAACCTCATATACAGCATCCGTACTTCTGACATCAAGGCTCTCAAGGCCGGCAAGAGAACATCGATGCTGGTCGCCATGGACCGCAACGTCACAAGGGCGACGTTGAGCTATGTGCGCAACGAGACCAGGCAGGTCGACGGCATCGGCAAGTTCAACACCGTCTGCCTTGCCATGAATCTGAAACGCGTCTCTGATGTCGACCATGTTGAAACGAAATTAGCCGTCCCTACCGGAGACGACATCAAGAATACGGTCTATATCTGGCTTACCGACGACGACAACCGTCTGCCCGTATATATTTCGGTTCCTATCTCAGTGGGCAAGCTGGAGATCCGCACCACCAGCATGGAGAACGTCAAATATCCCCTTACTAGCAAGGTTAAATGAAAAAGATCGACAAGATATCGCACGAGGGGATAATCCG
>JAFYZI010000142.1 GCA_017548725.1 Bacteroidales bacterium | reverse complement strand
GCACGCATATAACCCAAGCACCCGAGCTTGATGCAACCACACTGGCGTCATCGTGCTACAGCTTTATGTTCGCCGGATGCAGCAGTTTGAATTATGTGAGGTGCCTTGCCACAGACATAAGTGCGGATAATTGTGTTGACAACTGGCTGGGTTCCGTCTTTGCATCAGGCGTCTTCATCAAGGCGTCGGAAATGACTGACTGGTCTTCCGGCGAAAGCGGTATCCCTGCAGGATGGACAGTCCTGAATGCAGATTAGCTGTCACTTCACCGCGACGACGCGGATGAAGTGACGGGCTGTGTCGCGGGTGGTGACGACAGAAGCAAAGCCGGCTGCGGCAAGGTCTGCTTCAATCTCGGCAGGGGTGTAAGTGTGCATGCCTTCAATGATGCTTTCCCACTTCGCATCGGTTGGCTTGCTGCCGTCAGACTCATTGACGATGACAAAACGGCCGCCCGGCTTGAGCACCCGGTGCACCTGACGGTAGCTTTCAACAATATCCGGCCAGAAATAGATGGTCTCGAAGGCGGTGACAAGGTCGAAGCTGCCGTCTTCGAAGGGCAGAGCGGCGACATCGCCTTCCACCACTTCGCATCGCCCGCCCCAGATCTCCTTAGCATTCAGCTGCCTTGATTTCGCCACGGACAGCGGGGCATGGTCGACGCCTGTGACATGCTTGCAGCGCGCCAGCAGCCGCGCTATGTTGGCTCCGCCGCCACAGCCGATGTCAAGCGCAGAAGCTTCGCTTTCAACTGGAAAATCTTTGAGCGCCCACTCGGCCAGGACTGCGTGATGGCCGGCATTCATGCGCTTTACCATATATCTGCCGAACAGGCCGGCTGGCTTGCGGGTATTGCCGTAAAATCTGCTCTTGAGGCTCATAGTTATCTATTGTCGGATTTATGGACAAAAATATGAATTAATTGCCGTATCTTTATAGCAATCTCCGATTCTGAACGAAACATCTAACACTTCAAATATATGATAAACCGCATATTTCTCAAATGTTTTGCGATTGCGGCGCTGCTTGCAACTGTCGTCGCCTGCAAGCGTGACGCTGCGACAGGGCAGCGCACAGACGCCCTTGACAATTCTGCATGGGAAGTGGCATATTGGATCTCCGCAGCCGACGCTCCCGTCTTCACCGGAAGGGTGGCGGACGGCTCGCGTGCCGCTGACGGCGCCAGCTGGTTCGTTTCATTCGTGACCAACGAAGCAAAGGTGGTGTCCGCAAAGTGGATGACCGCCGGCCTGGGAGTCTATTCGCTCTATGTCAACGGAGTGCAGATAGGGGAGGAATTCCTCAAACCCGGCTTCACCCACTATGCCAAGACTAAACTGTCCTTCACTTATGATATTACGGAAGCTATCGGCCGCAAACCCGGGGAAGTAAACGTGCTGTCGGCCCAGGTCACTCCCGGCTGGTGGGGCGACAAGATCGTCACTCCCAGCGGCAACGACCGCATGATAGGCGAGAAATGCGCTTTCAGAGGTGTGCTGGAGCTGACATACTCCGACGGCAGCAAGAAGCTTTACGGCACGGACACTGAGAACTGGTTGGCCGGCATAGCGGGCCCCGTGAAGCATGCTGCTATCTTCGACGGCGAGGTATATGACGCCCGCGAACTTCCTGGCTACGACACTCCGGAAAAGCTCTCCACCCCTGAGATAAACAACGAGTTCCTGGGCAGGATCTTCCCTTCAGACGGAGCGGAGGTGTATCTGCGCAAAGACCTTACTCTCTCTCCGGTGAAGACTTATGTCTGGAAAGAGGTCAAGGGCGCCAGCGAGGATGAGTATGGAACAGTGGTGATTACTCGTGAATACAAGGCCGGAGAGAAGGTTGTCCTCCATGCCGGCGAGAACCTGGTGGTGGATTTCGGGCAGAACTGCGCCGGTGTGCCGGCTTTCCGCTTCAATGCCACAGAGGGCACGAAGCTCACCTGCCTTCCCGGCGAGCTGCTTAACGACGGTAACGGCTCGAAGGCCCGCGGCATGGACGGCCCCGAGGGCAGCGTCCACCGTCTGAACCTCCGCATCCCCCAGACCGGAATGATCCTCGAATATACCTTCGCCGCATCTGACAAGCCGGTGGAGTATTATCCCCAGTGCACATTCTTCGGTTACAGGCTGATCAGCGTGACGGCTACTGCCGACGTCACTTTCGACAGCATCACAACAATCCCGGTGACTTCGATTGCCGCAGATCTCGAAACCGGCAGGATCACGACCGGCAACGTACTTGTCAACAAGATAATTTCCAATTCAAGGTGGGGCCAGTACTCGAACTATCTCTCAGTGCCGACCGACTGCCCTCAGCGCAACGAGCGCCTCGGCTGGACCGCCGACACCCAGGTGTTCACCGAAGCCGGAGCTTTCTTCGCCAATACAGACGCCTTCTTCCACAAATGGCTGCGCGACATGCGTGACAGCCAGAGCCCGCTCGGAGGATATCCGGGAGTGGCTCCGCTGGCCCAGTACGGTGGGGACATGATGCGTGTGGGCTGGGCCGACGCCGGCATAATCGTGCCGTGGACCATCTGGCGCCAATTCGACGATGCTTCGATTGTCGACGAGAGCTGGGAGTCGATGGAGAAATTCATGAATCATGTGGCCGAGACTAAATATGACCACAATGCCCTCGCCGCCGAGAACGGCAACTACCAGTGGGCAGACTGGCTGAGCTACGAACCTCTGGAGAGCTGTGGAGGCCTGGCCTTCGAAAGGGACGCCAGGGGCCGGAGCCGCGTCAAGCCCGATGCCATCAATTATTGGAGCTACCTCTGCGCCTCATATTGGGCCATCGATGCAGGCATGATGCGCGACATGGCCGCCGCTACAGGCCGCGACGCTGCCAAATATGCTGCGATGGAGCAGGAGGCCAAAGACTATATCCGCGAATCGTTCCTGAATGCGGACGGCACTTTCAAGACTGAGATTCTCAACACCATGCAGACCCCGGCTCTGTTCGCTCTCAAGAACAAGCTCTTTGAGGGTGAGGCTGCCGAGGCTATCAAGGCCCGCCTGCGCGAGAATTTCGCCGAACACGGCAACTGCCTGCAGACCGGCTTCCTCGGCACATCCATCCTCATGGACGTGCTTACCGAGAACGGTATGTCGGATATTGCATACGAACTGCTGCTGCAGCGCCGCAACCCCAGCTGGATCTATTCTATCGACAACGGCGCCACCACCATCTGGGAGCGCTGGAACAGCTATACTCTCGACCAGGGCATGGGTCCGAGGGGTATGAACAGCTTCAACCACTATGCTTACGGCGCCGTATGCGCCTGGATATGGAAGACTGCCGCCGGCATCGCCACCGACACCCAGGCTCCCGGCTTCAAGCATATCATCATGAAGCCCGTTCCCGACAAGAGGCTCGGCTCGCTCGATGCTGAGTTCAATTCCGCCGCAGGTCTTATCAAGAGCTCGTGGAAATACGAAGGCGACCAGTGGGTCTGGAACTTCACCATCCCTGAAGGCGCAAAGGCTACTGTGACTCTCCCCGGCGAGACTCAGGCTAAAGAATACGAGGCCGGAAGCTATACTGTTAAGAAAGCAATCATATAAGACATTGATAAAATGTTGAAACGCACTATACTAACTGCCGCGGGCCTCATGGCTGCGCTGACTCTCATGGCCCAGACAGTCCGTCTGGACATCAATCTCAAGAAAGCCGGGGCTCCGATACAGCCGACCATGTACGGCATATTCTTCGAAGACATCAACTATGCCGCCGACGGAGGCCTCTACGGCGACATGGTGAAGAACCGCTCATTCGACTTCCCCTACGCCCTGACAGGTTGGACTGCCTACGGCAAGATAGATGTGAAGGACGACGGCCCGTTCGACCGCAACCCTCACTATCTGCGTCTCAACTGGTCGGGCCACCGCGACAAGTTCACCGGAGTCGAGAACGAAGGATTCTTCGGCATCGGTCTGAAGGAAGGCGAGAAGTACGTCTTCTCTGTGTGGGCCCGCAGCAACGGCGGCAAACTGCGCATCGAACTTGTCGACAACGATTCGATGACCGAGACTCAGATACTGACTCAGGGCGAGATTACCGTGACTTCCAGCGACTGGACCAAGTACAAGCTGGAGCTGACATCCCCTGTCACCATCGAGGATGCGCATCTGCGCGTAGAACTAATCGGCAGCGTGTCAGTAGATATAGAGCATGTTTCACTATTCCCTAAAGACACATGGAAGGGCAGGGAAGGCGGCCTTCGCAAAGACCTTGCCCAGGCTCTTTATGACCTCCATCCCGGAGTGTTCCGCTTCCCCGGCGGCTGCATTGTCGAAGGCACGGACCTCGACACCCGCTACAACTGGAAGAACAGCGTCGGCCCCGTAGAGAACAGGCCCGTGAACGAGAACCGCTGGCACTACACCTTCGGCTACAAGCTGTTTCCTGACTATTATACCAGCTACGGCTTCGGCTTCTTCGAGTTTTTTCAGCTCTGCGAAGACTTCGGCTGCGAGCCGCTGCCCGTAGTGAGCTGCGGCCTTGCCTGCCAGTTCCAGAACGACGATCCGTCGGCCCACGTGCCTGTGGATGAGCTCGGACCGTACATCCAGGATGCCATCGACCTTGTGGAGTTCGCCAACGGCGACGTGACCACCACATGGGGCAGGGTGAGGGCCGAGATGGGCCATCCCGAGCCTTTCAACATGAAGCTTCTGGCAGTGGGCAACGAGCAGTGGGGAGAGGAATATCCGGAGCATCTGAGACCCTTCGTGGAGGCTCTGCGCAAGGCCTGCCCGGAGATAAAGATTGTCGGCACTTCCGGCCCCAACTCTGAGGGCGAGCAGTTCGACTACCTCTGGCCCGAGATGAAAAAACTCGGCGTGGACCTCGTGGACGAGCATTTCTACCGTCCCGAATCGTGGTTCCTTGCTCAGGGCGCCCGCTACGACAGCTACGACCGCAAGGGTCCCAAGGTGTTCGCAGGCGAATATGCCTGCCACGGCGCCGGCAAGAAATGGAACCATTTCAACGCATCGCTGCTCGAAGCTGCCTTCATGACCGGCCTCGAGCGCAATGCCGACGTTGTACACATGGCCACATACGCTCCGCTCTTCGCACATGTGCGTGGCTGGCAGTGGCGTCCCGACCTGATATGGTTCGACAACCTGCGCTCCGTGCGCTCATGCAGCTGGTATGTGCAGCAGCTCTATTCGCTGTACAAAGGCAGCAATGTCCTCAGCCTCACCTGGGACGGCAAGCCCGTGACGGGAGCCGAAGGGCAGCAGGGGCTGTTCGCCAGCGCAGTGCAGGACGGCAGCCTCATCTACGTCAAGGTCGCCAATACCTCGTCTTCTCCGCAGAGGCTCGAGTTCAGCTTCGACGGCTTGAAGAAGGCTGAGGTTGTGAAGGCCGTCAGCAGGGTTGTATATACTTCCCCCGATCCGGACGCCGACAATACCCTTGACGATCCTCAGGCCATCATCCCCCGTACCAGGATCTTCCAGGGCGAAGGCAAGGCCGTGACGGCCAGCATCGACCCGATGAGCTTCAATATCTTCGTATTCGAACGTTAACTTATATAGCACCAATGAGAAAACCCCTTTCCTTCTGTTCTCTGATAGCTGGATTAGCTATCCTCGGCACACTTCCGGGCTACGGCCAGAGACCGCTGGTAAGCTATTCTTACACTCCGGATCCGGCCCCTTTTGTACACGACGGCAAAGTCTATATGGCCACCGGCCACGATGAGGACGACGCTACTTATTTCAAGATGAACGACTGGCAGTTGTTCAGCACCGAAGACATGGTCAACTGGACCTACCTCGGCACCCAGATGTCTACGGCAACTTTCCCCTGGGCCGAGCAGGGCGACAACGCCTGGGCTTCCCAGATTGTGGAGCGTAACGGCAAATGGTACTGGTATGTCTGCGTAGTCGAGGCAAAAACCCGCGACAACGCTATCGCAGTGGGTATAGCCGACAATCCCCAGGGCCCCTGGAAAGACGCCATCGGCGGCCCGCTGGCACAGGGCTGGTCTTACATCGACCCCACAGTCTTCATCGACGATGACGGCAAGGCCTACCTCTTCTGGGGCAACAAGGGCTGCTGGTACGGCCGCCTCAACGACGACATGATATCGTTCGTGGACGGATGGAAGGAAGTTCCGGGCTTCCACGACCCGGCCTGCTTCGGTCCGGAATCGATGAAGATGGACTGGAGTATCCGCAAGGAAGTGATGATGGTGGGCTACGAGGAAGGCCCGTGGGTAAACAAGCGTAACGGCATCTACTACATGTCATACCCGGCCGGCGGAGTGCCCGAGCACATGGCTTACTCCACCGCACCGACCATCGACGGCCCCTGGACCTATCGCGGCCGCATAATGGACGAATCAATCAACAGCTTCACCATCCACGGCGGCAATATCAACTTCAAGGGCAACGACTATATGTTCTACCACGCCGGGACTCTGCCGAACGGCGGCGGATTCCACCGCTCAGCCTGTGTGGAACAGTTCAGCTTCAATCCGGACGGCAGCATTCCCTTCATCCCCTTCACAAAGGAAGGCCCGGCTCCCGTGGCTACGCTCGATCCCTACAAGAGGGTTGAGGCTGAGACTATGGCTGAGTCATACGGCATCAAGGTAGACCGCCGCGCCGGCAGCAGGCACTTCGTCACATCTATCCACAACGGAGACTGGATCAAAGTGCGCAACGTGGATTTCGGCGACGAGCCCGCCCAGCAGGTGTCTCTGGAAGTCCAGAATTTCCAGAAACGCGGAAGCATCGAATTCTACCTCGACAACATCGGCGACCAGCCGATAGCAAGGCTTCAGGTGGGCGGCGAGAATGCCGTCTACGATGCTGCGGTAAGGCGCAGGGTGACGGGAGTCCACGACCTCTACATCCTCTTCCGCGGCGGTGACAACGAGCTCTTCGACCTCGACTGGTGGAAGTTCAACTCGAAGGTCAACAGGCCCATCATCCAGACCAAATATACTGCCGACCCGGCTCCCATGGTGTATGACGGCACTGTATTCCTCTACACCACCCACGACGAGGACTGGGGCGCTAATTTCGAGATGTACGACTGGCTGCTCTACACCTCTACCGACATGGTGAACTGGACAGACCACGGCGCTGTGGCATCTACCAAGGATTTCGCATGGAGGTCCAGGGACAACGGCGCCTGGGCTCTGCAGGTAATCGAGCGCAACGGCAAGTTCTACATGTACTGCCCGCTCCACGGCCACGGCATCGGAGTGCTGGTGGCAGATTCTCCCTACGGCCCGTTCACCGATCCGCTCGGAGAACCGCTGGTATGGCAGAGAGAGCACTGGGAGGACATCGACCCGACCGTCTTCATCGATGACGACGGCCAGGCATATATGTACTGGGGCAACCCGAATGTATACTGGGCGAAGCTCAATGAAGATATGATCTCGCTGGGCAGTGAGGTCCACAAGCTGGACTACAAGATCCAGGACTATCAGGAAGGTCCGTGGTTCTACAAACGCAACGGCCACTACTACCTGGCCTTCGCATCAACCTGCTGCCCCGAGGGCATCGGCTATGCGATGAGCGACACGCCCGAAGGTCCGTGGGTATACAAGGGACACATAATGAACCACACCCCGAGGACCAGAGGCAACCACCCCGGTATCATCGACTACAAGGGCAAGTCTTATGTGTTCGGCCTGAACTACGATCTGATGCATCTGGACACCTACTCGCACCACGAGAGGCGTTCAGTCTCTGCCGCCGAGATGCACTACAATCCCGACGGGACCATCCAGGAAGTGCCTTACTTCTTCGACGCCGACCTCGACCAGATCGAGCCGTTCAAACTTGCCGGCCGCATCGAGGCTGAGACCATGGCATGGGGCTACGGCCTAAAGACCAGCAAGATCGCAGGCCGCGGCATAGTGGTGGACCATATCGACCAGGGCGAATATCTACAGATCAAGGGCGCCGACTTCGGTAAAGGGAAAGGGCAGTTCAGCGCAAATGTATTCTGCGACAACGTGCCCGCCACCATCGAGATCCACCTCGACAGCGTCAACGGTCCGCTCGCGGGCACGCTTCAGATAGCTCCGGGCAAAGATTGGAAGACTGTTTCCTGCAAGCTCAACGGAACTTCAGGAGTTCACGACATATTCTTCGTATTCAAAGGAAAACAAGGCCACGATCTCTTCCAGTGGGACTGGTGGCAGATGAAATAACATCATGAAAAAGAAAGTCATAATCATTCTTGCGGCTCTCTGCATGGCAGTGAGCGGCTTCGCTCAGGACAAGGTCGAGATTTCAGTGAAGACCGACAAACCTTCCGGTTATGTAGATCCCATGCTGTACGGCCAGCTTTTCGAGCACATCTACTTCTCAGCTAACAACGGCGTATGGCAGGAACTTCTCTTCGAAAGGTCTTTCGAGAACGAGCATTACCCCGGCATCCCGCCCCGCGACGGTTATTTTGACGGCTGGTTCATGGATGACGACGACGTGCTGCATTCTCCCACCAGGTATGAACAGCCCATCCATATCACCGACGTGGCCGGCGACGATTATGAGATAACGATGGATGTCAACTGGCGCTCCTACAGGCTTGCTAGAAGGGCCTGGAGCGGCGGCCTTCTAGACATCAGGGTGGCTTTCAAGGACCAGACCGGCGGCGAGCCGTATTTCGTTCGCATCCACGACCCCAAATATGAGGTAAGGGCCCTCAATCTGTCCCAGACCGAGAGCCAGATCCAGGCTGCTGCAATGAACCGCGCCAGGGCTGCCGTCCAGCAGCAGACTGTCGTTCCGGACTTCAGCATCAGCAGGATGGTCGAGAGCGAGACCGAGTTTCGTGGCATGAAACGTACCGTCAAGACTCTCCAGCCCATCGTGTCCAAGACCGCCACGGCCGCCCAGATCAACGAGAACCGCGACTGGCACAAACTGCGCATCTCCTGCAAGGGCTCAAGCGCCACTGTCTACTGGGACGGCAAGAAGGTGCTCTCGTCTTCGAAGCTCGACCGCGCCGGCAGCAATGACATCACTTTCTGGGTCAACTACACAGAGGCTCTGTTCCGCAATATCAAGGTGACTTCCGCCAACGGCAAGACCGTTTATTTCGAAGGCACTCCCGAGGACGTCAAAGTTCCGGCCGTGGCTCCGCAGTGGGAGTCTTTCGGCGACGGCACCTTCGAGCTGGTCAAGGGTGACGCTGTGAACATGGATTATTCCCAGAAGATCACCACCGCTTCCAGCGCCGGCATCTCACAGGGCCCTCAGAACATAGTGAAAGGGGAGAGGTACATCGGTTACATCCATGCGAAGGGCGACGGCATGCTGTCTGTCCAGCTGCGCCAGAATGGGAAGGCTGTTTCTACCATGGTCCTCGGCAATCCGGGCCCGAAGTGGAAAAAGTACGAGTTCGAGCTTGACGGCACCTTCGACGGCGACGCTGATTTCGCAATCTGCGTGGAGAACGGCTCCCTGCAGGTCGACGAGGCCAGCATGACCACCAAGAGCGGTATGGACCTCGGCGGTTTCAGGCCGGACATCTTCAAGGCTGTCGACGAGCTCGGCCCGACCTGTCTCAGATGGCCGGGCGGCGGCTATGTCGCTCAGTACGATTGGCGCTGGGGCATCGGCCCCCAGACTCAGAGGCAGCGCTGGGACCACTGGATGTGGATGGACTACGACCAGAACTGCTTCGGCACCGACGAGTTCATCCGCTTCTGCCGCGAGATCGGCACCGAGCCGGTAATCGTAGTGACCGTGGGCTTCGACCGTCCTGAAGAGGAGCTCGAAGGTATCTTCCAGAACGCCCTGAACTGGCTGCGCTACTGCAATGCTCCGGCTACCGACCGCTGGGGTGCAAGACGTGCCGCCAATGGCCATCCCGAACCCTACAACGTGAAATACTGGGAGATCGACAACGAGATGTGGGAGATGGGTATCGAAAAGTACGAGGCTGCCGTGCGCAAGTTCTCGACCGCAATGCGCGAGATCGACCCTACCATCAAGATTATCGCCTGCGGCGGCTTCCAGGAGGACGAACAGTTCCTCGAGCGCTCTGCCAACTATTTCGACTACATGAGCCTGCACCACTATGAGCAGCAGAATGGCTATGCTACCGGCCCGCAGAACCTGGCTCGCCAGTATGACCGCTATGCCGACATGATTGCCAAGAGTCCGAACCCGAACGTGAAGCTCTTCATCTCGGAGTGGAACCTGAACAGCCAGGACTGGCGCACCGGTCTTTTCGCCGGCGGCTTCCTGAATGTCTGCGAGGAGCGTGACGTTGTGGCTATGGGTGCCGCAGCGCTCTTCATCCGCCGCACCGACGCTCCGGATTGGAACAACGCTTTCATCAATTTCAATTACAAGGATCTGTACGTTGCTCCGAACTATCAGGTGACAAAGCTCTGGCACGACCACTTCTCTACCCGCCTGCTTTCGTTCGAAGGCGAGACTGCCGACCTTAATATCGTGGCCACTATGTCCGAGAACGGCCACGACGTCATCCTCAAGGTTGTCAACCCGACCGACAAGCCTTATAAGCTCAGCTTCAAGGGCAAGTTCGACGCAGCCGCTGACGCCGTTTACGATTACTACGCTCCCGGCGACCTGATGGTTGGCAATACCCTCGAGAAGAAGGACGCCGTCGCCCTCCAGCAGAAGAGTTTCAAGGTCTCTGCTTCCGAAGGCTCCCTCGATATCGTGCCGTATTCTGCAGGTGTGATTACCGTTGCACGCGGAAGGTAGTAACATACTTAGATACGAAAACCACAGAAGTGCCGCCCAAGGGTGGCACTTCTTGTTTTATTTTTCATAAAAAAGCAGTAGCTTTATCTATTCAAAAGTGCTTAAACCTAACTCCTATGAAGAGAACCCTGCTTTCCCTTTTCGCAGCTCTGTCTGCCGTCACTTTGTATGCAGCTGACATACAGGTGAAAGTTACTTATTATTCCCCTGAAATAGTCCGTATCGAGAAGTCGGCCGGAGCGTTCGGGCGCACCAACAGCGTCTCCGTAATCATGGAGCCGCAGGGCACACCTGCCAAGCCGAAGGTAAAAGTGAGCGTAGCCAAGGACGGCACAGTGACCTTCACTGACGCGAAGGGCCGCAAGCTCCTCACCGAGGGTGCAGCTTCCGTCGAGGCCATCACCGAAGGCGTCGACAAAGGCTTCTGGAAAGTCGCCCAGGAGTTCAAACTCGACAAGGACGAGCCTATCTACGGCCTCGGCATGCTCCAGAATGGCAAGATGAACCTGCGTGGCGAGAACCGCCGCATGATCCAGTCGAACACTGAGGATTACACCAATTTCTTCCAGTCGATAAAGGGCTACGGCATCTTCTGGGACAACTACTCTCCCACGACGATAGCGGATGACGGCACTACCCTGCAGCTGGCTTCGGAAGTGGGCGACGAAATTGACTATTATTTCATATACGGCGGCGATGCCGACGGAGTGATTGCGGGCGTCCGCAAGCTCACCGGCACCGTGCCGATGCTTCCCCTCTGGACTTACGGTTTCCATCAGAGCCGCGAGCGCTACAAGACTGCCAAGGAACTGACTGACGTGGTGAAGGGCTACCGCAACGCGGGCGTGCCTCTGGACGGCATCATCCAGGACTGGCAGTACTGGGGCAACAACTATCTCTGGAACGCCATGGAGTTCATGAACGAAGACTTTCCGAACCCCAAGGCCTGGGTCGAGGAGGTCCACAACATGGGCGCTCACATGTCCATCTCCATCTGGCAGTCGTTCGGCCCTCAGACCAAGCCCTACCGTCAGCTGAAGGAGAAGGACTTGCTGCTCGACTTCATCACCTGGCCGCAGAGCGGTATCTCGCATATTTGGCCGCCGCGCAGGGATTATCCTTCCGGAGTGCTCTGCTATGACGCTTACAGCGCAGAGGCCCGCGACATCTACTGGGACAACCTGAAGAGGCTCTGGGACCTCGACATCGACGCATGGTGGATGGACAGTACCGACCCTGACCATACCTACAGGGAAGGTGACTTCGACCAGTCGACTGCGATGGGCTCATTCCGCAGCGTGCGCAATATCTATCCCCTGATGTGTGTCGAAGGCGTATATGACCACCAGCGTGCTATCAGCAGTGACAAGAGGGTCTTCATCCTCACCCGCTCGTTCTTCATGGGCCAGCAGCGCACCGGCGCCGATACATGGTCGGGAGATACCCAGTCTACCTGGGACGATTTCCGCAAGCAGATTCCCCTCTGCCTCAACTATACCCTCACCGGCAACCCGCAGGTCAACTCCGACATCGGAGGTTTCTTCCCCGGCGGCTACAACAAGCCCGGCCAGACCCAGACATGCTCTACCAATCCGCTCTTCCAGGAGCTCTATGTACGCTGGCTGCAGTTCGGCCTCTTCAACCCGATGATGCGCAGCCACGGCGAGTCGTCACGCCGCGAGATCTGGGAGTTCGGAAAGAAGGGCGAGCCGGTCTACGACGCCATCGAGAAAGCCATAAAGATGAGGTACAAACTCCTCCCTTACATATACAGCACGGCATGGCAGGTAACTTCCAACAACGACAGCTTCATGCGTGCCCTCATCATGGATTTCCCTGCCGACAAGAATGTCTGGGACATCCCCGACGAATTCATGTTCGGCCGCAGCCTGCTCGTGGCTCCCGTAACCCACGCTCTCTTCACTTCGACCGAGGAACGCAAGTGGAGCGAGGAGAAAGTCAACTGGAACATCCCCGCCACCACCGAGGTCTATCTGCCCGCCGGAGCGTCGTGGTACGACTGGAGCACCAACAAACTCTACAAGGGCGGCCAGACGGTGACTGCCGCAGCTCCCATCGACAGATGCCCCCTGTTTGTAAAGGCCGGCAGCATCATCCCCATTGGGCCGGACGTCCAGTATGCGTCTGAAAAGCCGTGGAACGACATCGAGGTCCGCATCTACGGTGGCGCCGATGCCAACTTCACCCTTTACGAAGACGAAGGTGACAACTACAATTACGAGAAGGGCAGACACAGCACCATCGACTTCAAATTGCGCGGCCGCACCCTTACCATCAGCAAGCGCAGCGGCAGTTACTCCGGGATACCGGCGTTCCGTACATTCCGGCTCGTATATATAGACGGCAAGGGTCGCGTAAGCAGGAATGTGGTATATAATGGAACAGCAACGTCAGTTAAATTCTAACACTCAATAATTATCAACCTTATCAATAATTAAATCCTTATCTATGAAAAAATTGTTCATCGCTATTTGCGCCATGGCACTCTGCCTCCCCGCAATGGCGCAATTTGGTCAGAGAGCCCCTCAGCCGATCACTAACGGTTTGAAGGACACCTACAAAGACTACTTCATGATTGGAGTGGCTGTAAATCAGAGGAACATTTCTACCCCTGAGCAGATCGCCCTCATCAAGAGGGAGTTCAACAGCATCACCGCTGAGAACGACATGAAACCCCAGCCGACTGAGCCTCGTAAAGGTGAATTCAACTGGGAGAATGCCGACAAGATTGCCAACTTCTGCCGCGAGAACGGCATCAAGCTGCGTGGTCACTGCCTTATGTGGCATTCACAAGTTGGTGCCTGGATCTATCAGGACGAGAAGGGCAACCTTCTTCCCAAGGAAGAGTTCTATGCCAACATGAAACATCACATCCAGGCAGTCGTAAACCGTTACAAAGACGTCGTTTATGCATGGGACGTTGTCAATGAGGCAGTAGCCGACAGCCCCGTAAGGCCCGGCCAGCCCGAACTCCGCAACTCTCCGATGTATCAGATTGCAGGTGAGGAATTCATCTACAAGGCATTCGAGTATGCTCACGAGGCAGACCCCAACGCCCTTCTTTTCTACAATGACTACAACGAGTGCGACCCCGGCAAGAGAGATCGTATCGCAGGCCTCATCACCAGGATGAAAGCAGCCGGTGTTCCCGTACACGGTATCGGTATGCAGGGTCACTACAACATCTACAGCCCGAGTGCAGCAGACATTGAAGCAGCTGTTGAGAAATATGCTTCAATCGTTGACCATATCCATGTAACCGAGCTTGACATCCGAGTCAACACCGACCAGGGCGGAGCCCTCCGTTTCAACCAGGGTGAGACCCGTCAGGTGGCAAGCTGGGAGCAGAGCCTGCAGCAGGACCAGTATGAGACCCTTTTCAAAATCATGCGCAAACACGCTGACAAAGTTGACTGCGTAACTTTCTGGAACCTTTCAGACCGCGACTCATGGCTCGGCGCCAACAACTCGCCGCTGCTCTTCGACGCCAACTATCAGCCGAAGATGGCCATGTACAATGCAGTCAAGAACTTCGATCCGGCACAGGACAATATCGTAATCAAGGAAGACTTCGTTCCTTCAACCAAGAACCAGCCCGGCCAGCTCTATCCGATGGTCAACTCACAGCGTTACATCCGCTATCGCATCGACGCTCCGAAGGCTACTTCAGTCATCGCCGGCAGCACCGTCCTCCACAAAGACGCTGACGGCTACTGGACTGGCACCAGCAAGACTCCTGCTGACGAAGGATTCCACTACTATCACCTGACTATCGACGGCGGTACCTTCAACGATCCCGGAACTCTCAACTACTACGGTTCTACCCGTTGGGAGAGCGGTATCGAGGTTCCCGCTCACGACCAGGCCTTCTATACCGAGAGGAATGTTCCCCACGGAAGGGTAGAAGAAGTTCTGTTCTGGTCTAAGAGCACCAACCAGCTCCGCCGCGCATTCGTCTACACTCCTCCGACTTACGATGCAAGCAAGAAGACCAGGTATCCTGTTCTTTATCTGCAGCACGGCTGGGGTGAAAACGAGTATGGATGGTCTAACCAGGGCCACGCCAACATCATCATGGACAACCTGATTGCTGACGGCAAGATCGAGCCGTTCATCGTTGTGATGACTTACGGTATGACCAATGAAGGCTTCCGTCCCGGCGCTGCAGGTCCTGCAGCCGGTCCTCAGGCTCCTATTTCAACTGCAACAGGCGCTCCCGCTGCAGTTGCTCCGAAGCGTCCCGAAGTTGCCGCTCCTGCAGCTCCCGCAGGTGGCGCACCTGGCCAGCGCGGCGGTGGAATGGGTATGATGATGAACAACGGCTTCGAGACTGTTCTCGTTGACGAGCTCATCCCTTACATCGATTCTCACTTCAAGACCAAAGCCGACAAGGCTCACCGTGCAATGGCCGGTCTGTCAATGGGTGGTATGGAGACTCACACCATTACCCTCGCCCGTCCGGAAGTGTTCGGTTACTACGGTCTGCTCAGCGGCGGTACTTACAACCCCGAGGAGCTCGCAGGTATCAAGGATATCAAGGGTATCTTCCTTGGCTGCGGCAGCAAGGAGGGTCCTGACGCCATCAGAAGTGCGGCAGAGGCTCTGAGAGCAGCCGGCTACAATGCCAAAGGTTATGTTTCAGAGGGTACTGCACACGAGTTCCAGACTTGGAGAAGGTGTCTGTACGAGATGGCTCCGATGCTCTTCAAATAGCAGTCGGTCCTGACAATAAAAAAGCTCTGCGAGGGCATCCTCGCAGAGCTTTTTTATATCACGCGCGCTTACTTCTTCGGCTCGTCGCCGTGGGAGTTCTTGTATTTGAAGCGGCGGATCTTCTGGGTGGCGGTCTTCTCGAAGGGCTCCTTCATGGCGTTCACTTCACCGATCTTGGAATTCTTGCCGACAGCCCTGTTCACGAAGTCCAGGACGGCTTTCTTGCGGGCCTCCAGATTCTCGAAGAAACGGTCCTCGTTAGCCTGGTTCCAGTCGAGGACGTTGTCGTTGAACTTGACGAGGGCCACCAGCTTGCCGTCACGCTCCATCACGAGGGATTCTTCCACGCCCTCGATGTCGTTGATGACGGTCTCGATCTCTTCAGGGTAGATGTTCTCGCCGGAAGGACCGAGGATGGTGTTGTTGAGACGTCCCTTGAGGAAGAGGTAGCCGTCCTTGTCGATGATGCCGACATCGTTGGTATGGAACCAGCCCTGGTCGTCGAGCACCTGCATCATGCGCTCAGGATCCTTGTAGTAGCCGAGCATCACATTGTCGCCGCGGCACACCACTTCGCCCTCTCCGGTGGCGGGATCTACGTTGTCAAGGCGGATTTCGACGCCCCAGGTCGCAATGCCGGCTGAGCCGACTTTCTTGCGCCTGCTCTCGATGACGTTGGTGACGAGCGGGGCGGTCTCGGTGAGGCCGTAACCTATGGCGTAGGGGAACTTGCAATCTTTGAGGAACTGCTCCACGGTCGGATCGAGCTTGGAGCCGCCGATGCCGAAGAAACGCAGCTTGCCGCCGAAGGTTTTCTTAAGACGGCTTCCGATGAGCCAGTGCAGCAGGCGCGGGAGCTTCTTGTTCATCCAGCTCAGCACGCGGCTGCCGTTGATGGTCGGCAAGATGCTGCCCTTGTATACCTTCTCGATGACCAGCGGCACTGAAAGGATGGTGGTCGGGCGCACTTTCTTGATAGCCGGCAGCAGGATCGACGGGGTAGGGGGTTTGGGCAGATAGTAGCAGCATGCTCCTACGTAGAAACTGTACATCGTGCTGACGTTCATCTCGTATGCGTGAGCGATGGGCAGGATTGAAAGGAAGCGGTCCTTGTTGCTGCTGGGCTGGGCCTTGTAGGCCGCCCTTAGGTTGTGGCAGATATTGCGGTGCGAGAGCATTACGCCCTTGGCGTTGCCGGTGGTGCCGGAAGTATAGATGATGCAGGCAAGGTCGTCCGGCTGCGGGTCTTTGACCCAGCCGTCGCACTGGAAGGCGTCGTCGTCTTTCTTGATGAACTCGAGGGTCTCGATGTCGATGACCAGCGTCATCTTGTCGAAGCACTCCTGGCTGAGTTTGTGGCGCAGCCTCTGTGAGACGAAGACCACTTTGCTCTCAGAGTGGTTCAGGATGTTGGTAACCTCGTTCTCCGAACTGTCGGGCAGGATGGGGATGGACACTCGGCCGTAGGCTGTGGTGGCGAAGAATGCCAGCGTCCAGTTGGGCATGCTCTGCGACAGGATGGCCACCTTGTCGCCGCCGCTTATGCCGAAGCGCGACATGCGCTGTGACAGCTGGTCACAGGCGTGGCGGAAGCTCTCGTAGGTGTAAGCCTGGCTGCCGTCAACATACTGGTTGACAAGTTTGTTGGAGTATCTGGTAGTGGAATATTCGTATACGCGCCGAAGCGTCGTGTTGTTTATCTCGCGATAGCGGTTTCTCTTCTTGTACGGTGACTTCATGTGGTTCAGGTCATCAGTTTAGCGGCCGCAAAGGTAAGTCTTTGGAGCTAAAAATGAAAATCCCGGCTTTTCGCAGCGGCTATTTGTGGTATATCCAGTCCGGATAGGAGATGTTGTTTTCGCGGGCGGAAATGACGTTTGCCTGCCTTGAAACATATTCGCCGGGCTTCACGGGGGAACGCTTCAGAGGGGACGGCAGACAGGCTGCGATCAGGCAGGCCTGGCGGCGGGTGATTTCGGAAGCAGTCTTGTTCCAATAGGCTTCGGCGGCAGCCTGGGCGCCGTAGATGCCTTTGCCCATCTCAGCCACGTTCAGATATACCTCGAGGATGCGCTCCTTGCCCCAGATCCACTCGATCAGCAATGTGAAATATGTCTCGAAGCCCTTGCGGATGAAGTCGCGGCGGTGGGTGCAGAACACATTCTTGGCGGTCTGCTGGGAGATCGAGCTGCCTCCCCGCTGGGCTTTGCCGGCCTTCTTGTCCTCGATGGCCTGCTTTATGGCTTTGCGGTCGAAACCGTCATGGTCGAAGAAAAGATTGTCCTCGGAAGCTATGACGGCCCGGGCCATTTCGGCAGAGATGCGCTCGTAGGGCACCCATTTGTAGTGCGTCTTGAAGTCCTTGTCGGCACGGTACTCTATGGAGCGCTGCACCATCAGGGGAGTGGCTACCGGGGGGATCCACTTGAGCAGCAACACCCACAGCACGGTCAGGGCTATGAAGCCGAGAGGGATCCACAGCAGCACCAACCTTAGAAATCTGCCCAAAATGTTCCTTTTTTTCGCCACAACGTATTCAGTTTGTGTGTATTTTTGTGGACAAAGAAACACAAAAATACTTGATTATGGCTTTTCGTTTCAAATATGTGGCAATATTTGCCACTGTGCTGCTCTGCAGCATGACTGCCTGCGCGCAGGTGCAGGCCCCCGGCGACCTTCTTGACAAAGCGGCTTTCGACACTGAGATCGACGGCAAACCGGTGTCTCTCTACACCATCACCAACGGCCGCATCACAGCCCAGGTCACCAATTATGCCGGATACATCGTAGGCATCTACACTCCCGACAAGGACGGCAACTATGCCAACGTAGTCAGCCACAACGACAGCATACAGCTGTACACAAGAGGCTTCAGCCGCAACCCCCTCGGAGCTGCCCTTGGCCGCTACGCCAACCGCATCGGCAACGCTTCTTTCACCCTTGACGGAGTGAAATATGAGCTGACCAAGAACAACGGCGCCCACACTCTCCACGGAGGTACCAAGGGCTTCGACCACACCGTATGGGATGTCGAGAAAGTCACTGACAATTCAGTCGTGATGAGCTGCGTGCTTCCCGATGGCACAGACGGCTTCCCCGGCACTCTGAAGACCACCCTCACTTTCTCAATCACAAAGGATGACGGCGTGTCAATCTCTTATGAAGCCACTACCGACAAGCCTACTGTCTGCAACCTTTCTCACCACGTATATTTCAACCTCGACGGCTGCCCTGCAGAGAATGTCAACGACCATGTGGTTTCCATCAAGGCCGACCAGATCACCGAGGTTGACGCCAGTCTCATCCCTACCGGAAAGCTGCTGCCGGTTGAAGGCACCGCCTACGACCTGCGCACCCCGACCCGTATCGGCGACCGCCAGTTCTCGATGCCATTCGGCCGTTTCGTGCCCGGACAGCCTATACCTGAAGTTCCTGAAGGAATGGTCCGCAGCTACGACAACAACTTCTGCCTGAACCACACCGGCGCCGGCAAGCTTGAAGAAGTGGCTACTGTTTACTCACCTGCCAGCGGCCGTTACATGGAAGTGTTCAACAACCAGCCCGGCCTGCAACTCTACACCGGCGGCCGCACAGCCCTGGCCCTGGAGTCTCAGCTCTATCCCGACTGCCCCAACCAGCCCGACTTCCCGTCATCAGTTCTCCGTCCCGGCGAGAAATACAAACACACCGTAGTCTACAAGTTCTCTACGAAGTAGTCGCGCCGCGCGTTTTTGCGCGTGATTTGCAAACGGCTGACTACCAGCGTACAATAAAAAGTCCTACCCTTCGTATCGAGGGGTAGGACTTTGTTTATGCGCCCTATTATGAGCGCTTTACAAAACACGTGCGAAATGTTTACAATTAGGTTTTCTTTCCGTAACTTTAGGGCAGAATCTGTCTCTAAATACATACGCTATGAAGAAACTTCTTTTCGGAGCTGTCACATGCCTCGTCGTACTCGGAGCTGTGATTGCTTGCAAGCAGTTCGCAGGTCAGGCGCTCCAGCGTCCTGAAGGTCCCTGCGACGTCTATGCGAAGGGCGGAGCACCCTGCGTTGCCGCCCACAGTACCACCCGTGCCCTCTATGCTGACTACAACGGCCCGCTTTATCAGATAATGCGCGCCTCTGACAGCAAGACTCTCGACATCGGCGTAGTGAAGGCTACTGCCACCGACCCCGGCGGATATGCTGACGCTGCAGCACAGGATGCCTTCTGTAAAGACACTTACTGCTGGATCACAATTCTCTATGACCAGTCAGGAACAGGCAACCACCTTTATCAGGCCCCGCGCGGAGGCTTCAGCGGCCCCGCAATGGGAGGTTACAACAACGTTCCGGTTGCCGACTGGGCTCCCATCAACGTAATGGGACACAAAGTTTACGGTATATTCATCGCCCCCGGTATGGGTCTGCGTCTTGACGACCCTATCGGCACTGCTGTCGACGACCAGGCCGAGGGCCAGTACTGGGTAATCAGCGGCCATCACTACAACACAGGCTGCTGCTTCGACTACGGTAACGCCGAGACCGACAGCCGCGACGACGGCGACGGTACAATGGAGACCACCTACTTCGGCAACCAGCCGACATGGTACCACGGCGAAGCTCCGGGCCCCTGGATCATGACCGACCAGGAGAACAACCTCGTGGGCTGCGTCAACGACGATCCTAACGACAAGTTCTGCGTAGGACTCGAGTCTGTTACATGGCGTTTCGTAACTGCCATGGCCGACGGAGAGCCTCATCACTGGCGCTCTATGGGTGGCGACGCCCAGCAGGGAGCCCTGAAGACATATTACGACGGCGGCCGTATCCGCAACCCCCGCAACAGCTACGATCCGATGCGTAAACAGGGCGCTATCCTGCTTGGCAACGGCGGTGACAACAGCAACGGCTCTTCAGGTACCTTCTATGAGGGTGCGATGACTGCTGCCGGCACCTTCCCCACCGAAGCTCTGAACCAGGCCGTCCAGGCCAACGTGGTTGCAGCCCGCTACCGCGTAGCTACCGTTGAAGTGTTCCCGTCTCTCAACGACGGCCGTCCTTCAAACGTACAGACTTTCACTCCGGGCAGCACTGCAAAGACTGTTGTCCGTTTCATCAATACCACAGACGAGCCCATCGAGGGCCTGACCCTCGCTCTCAATGTGCCTAAGGGTTGGAAAGCCAGCGCTGAAGGTGCAGCCAAGCTGAGCATTCCTTACGCAGTAGCTCCCGGCCAGACCGTAGTAGCCGAGTTTGACGTCACTTCCGGCAAGACCGCTTACAACGGCGATGTCGAGGCTGTAGCAAGCTGGGACGGAGCCAAGGAGATCAGCCGTCTCAAAGTCCGCAATACCGAGCCAGTCAAGATCAACGAGTTCAGCATCAGCGACAGCTTCATCGAGCTCTACAATGCTTCTGACAAAGAAGTCGACCTCTCTGGCTGGACAGTGCGCCACCACGCCGCCAACATCCCTTATTTCTCAGACATCAAGGTTCCCGCCGGCACAAAGCTCGCCCCGAAGGCTTACTATCTGCTCGGTATGGCTCCTTCAGGCCTTGCAGTCGATGCTGCCAAGGGCGCTGACGTAATCTACGTCCGCAGCGTCGAGGGCATCAAGGCCGGCGACGAAATCGTTATAGGCAACGAGAAACGCACCGTCAAGGCTGTTAACGCTCCGGCTCCCCAGCCCGTCGATCCTATGGCTGCGTTCCGCCGCGGTCCTCAGCCAGGCGTTCCCACCACAGTATGGCAGCCGCTTCCTGGCGGACATGGCATCGAGATCCCGAAGGGCTCGAAGAACATCCCTGTCACTTCGACTGCATTCTTCAAGGTTGGCGACAAGATGGCCATCGGCTACGGCACCGACCGTCCCGCAGTTTCCAATTCTCTCGAGAAATATGAAGTTGTGACCATCACCGAAGTCGGCAAGCCCGGCACCCAGGCATATCTGTCAATGGACGCAAAACCCGGCGACACCAACATCAAAGTCTCTTCTGTAGAGAACATCTCTGTCGGCGACAAGATCCGTCTTGACATCGACAGCGAAGGCCACGGCATCGAGACCGTCACTGTCACCAAAGTCGGTACGGCATCAGCCCGCAACACCTTCAACGGCCCGCTCGGTCCTAATGAGGATCCCGGCACCGGTCTGGATATCGCTGAGCCTCTCAAATTTGCTCACGCTTCGAACATGCCTTTCAGCGCCGACGGCACCGGCATCAGCTTCGAGCCTGCCACCAAGTTCGCCCACTACAGCAACGAGCCCGTCCTGGCTCTCTGCTACTCTGTAGAGCTTGACAAGCCGCTGTCTGCAGCTCATCCTATCAATGAGGCCGTAATCGCCGGCACAGGCGGTTATCAGGGTTCAGTGCCCGCTGACCTCGTATTCGGCGGTCCCGCCCTCACTGACGCCGGCGGAAACATCACCCTGCGCGACGCCCGCGGCAACATCGCCGACGCTCTCAACTTCGGTCTCGTGGTTGACCCCTGGCTGGCTGAAGGATATCAGGCTGACGCCGGCAACAACGCTCCCGGCAACTTCGCTCCCACACCGGCAGCAGCCGCCCGCCGTGGTTTCGGAGCCATGGGCGGCCCTCAGCCCCAGCCCGCAGCAATCAGCACAGGCCGCTGGCCGAACGGCGCCGACAATGACGACAACATGAAAGACTTCCGCACCCAGAGGTCTGCCAACCTTGCAATGGCAGCAGCCGCAGGAGCCACCAACATCAAGTTGTCTTCAGTCCAGGGTCTGCGTGAAGGCGCGCCTATCGTAGTAGGCCGCGGTGCAGATGCCGAAGTATTCACTATTTCCAAGCTTGGAACTCCCGGAGCGACCACTCTGCTCGGCTTCGTATTGCCCGGCGGCAAGTCACTCCTCGTAACTTCTGCGATGGGCTTCACTCCAGGACAGGAGATCATGGTCGGCGACGAGAGCGCTGTGGTTTCAGAAGTGATCGTGCCGCGCGGCTTCGGAAGGAATGCTGCTCCTCAGGAGAACAGGATTATCCTCAAGTCGCCCGTACGCAAGCTTCACAAGGCTGACGAGGCTGTCACCGGCACCGGTGTAACTCTGTCTGCGCCTCTGAAGGCCAGCCATGCCGCCGGAGCTGCCGTGGCTACCGGCCAGCCTACCCCTGGAGCCGCCAACCAGTTCTAGTCAGATGACTACACAGCACAGGTTCAAAGCCCTGATGCTGCCTTTGTGCGCAGCCTGCCTGCTGATTTCCGGATGGATGATTTATCACTCCCTCTCCGGCACACAGCTGGCAGGCTGTGGCGCAGGCAGCTCCTGCGACAGCGTGATGGGCAGCCGCTGGGCATGGACGCTCGGCGGGGTCCCCGTCAGCCTGCCGGCAGCGGTGGTCTATCTGCTGCTGGGAATCTGTGTCCTTTTTCTTGGCGGGAACTCCGCTGAATCAAAATCTCTGGACCGGACGTTATGGCGCCTGATGCCGCTGCTCGGCGGCTGCATCGTGGGCGCCGCGCTCTGGTTCGCGTGGCTGCAGGCCGGAGTGCTGCATGCCTTCTGCAAATACTGCACGGCCCTGCATGTCCTCGGCTGCATCGCAGCAGTCATTGTCTTCGTAAATGCCCGCAAAGCCGGCTTCAGGCCGCTGATTCCATTCGTAGCAGGGCTGGCGGCTGCTGCACTCTTCGCCTTCGTGCAGTCCCGCACCTTGCCGGACGCCATATATGACTCCGGCCAGACTTCCGCCGACCTGCCGACATTCTCTGCTGGCGAAGTGCCGACGCTCGAAAGCGCCTCAGACGCCCGCGATGACATCACCCTGCTTTTCGATTTCCAGTGCAATCACTGCCGGCGCATGCACACATATCTGCCGGAGCTGCTGGAGCTATCCGGAGGCCAGTACCGCATCTTCCTATGCCCTGTGCCTCTCAGCAGCGCCTGCAACCCATACATCCCCGACTCCGGCATTGACCGCTTCGCAGGCTCCTGCCAGCTGACGCGCTACGCCATGGCGGTATGGTATGCCCGCCCCGAAGCATACGCCGATTTCTGGGACTGGATGCTCGGGAGCGGTGACGAGCGCGCCGTAATTGACATCGCCGCCGCTGAAAACCGCGCCCGCGCCCTGCTCGGTGACAATTTCGAAGCTGCCGTCCGGGACAGCCGCATCGACTCTTACATCCGCAAGGCAGAAGAGCTCTTCGGCCGCACCTCTACTTCGTCCAAAAGCGGAGTGCCGCGCATCATCCACGGCCAGCAGTGGCTCGTCCCTGAAACAGACGACGCGGAGAGTCTGTTGCAACTGCTCCGCGCCGAATTCCAGAATTAAAACTGTCTTTAGTATTTGTGCTCAGTGTCCGCGATTTCCTCTGCGGTAATCTTCTTGCTGTCCATCTTGTGCCATGCATAGGCGATGTAAGCCACTACAAAGGGGATCAGCAGAGACACCCACGACATCACCTGCAGGGTGAAATAGCTCGACGAGCTGTTGCGGATGGTAAGCGAGCTCTGAAGGTCGCTGTATGACGGATAATAGGCGGTGTTGTTGAATCCGGCCAGGAAGAATACGGCCATCACCACCAGCACAGTGCCGAGGCCTCCGAACCAGATGCCGCTGCGGCTCTTGGTGAAGGCGCCTTTCCAGAGTGACAGCAGCACCAGCACAACGCCTGCAAGGAACATCACCAGCACGGCCGGCATGGCCAGCAGGTTGTGGAGATATTTGCCATTTTCGAGGACTATCGTGCCCTGGGCGTTCACTGCGAAGCCCGGACGGGTAAGCAGCATCGCCGTCCAGCCGAGGAAGCAGATCAGGAACGGTATGATAGATAATTTAATTGCACGCCGCATCTGGGCCTGGATGTCGCTGTCGTCAATATTGTTCAGTACATACAGTGCGCCCAGTATGGCAGTCAGGAACACCAGCGTACAGCCCAGCACCACGGCATGATAATGCGCCAGCGCGTCCAGGCCGTGCCAGCCGTTGCCCCAGCTGCTGATTACAGGGGCAGAAGGGTCTGCTATGGCAACTTTGTCGACCTTGAAGTCGCTCCCGGTGAAGAAGGTGCCGACAGCAGTGCCCACCAGGAACGGAGCCAGTATGCCGTTGACCTGAAGGGCGACGCGGAAACCTTTCACTCCGAGCAGATTCCCCTTCTTGTTCTGGAACTCGTAGGAAACTGCCTGGAATACGAAGGTTATAAGCAGCAGCACCCATACCCAGTATGCACCGCCGAAACTGGTGCTGTAGAACAGCGGGAAGGATGCGAAGAAAGCGCCGCCAAAAGTGACGAGGGTCGTGAAGGTAAGCTCCCACTTGCGGCCGGTGGAGTTGAGTATCATCCGTTTCTGGAGGTCGGAGAGAGCGCGGTTGCCAAGATGTATGTTGGCTCCCTGGACGAACATCAGAAACACGAGGAGCCCGCCCAGCAGGGAGATCAGGCACCACCAATAGTTTTGCAAAAATTCGTAGCTCATCTCTTATTCTTTTACAGGTTCAACGGTGTCGGGGCCTTTCTTGATGGCTCCGAGCATGATACGGATCTCGATTACGAGGAACATGGCGAAGACGGCCAGGAACACGAAGAATGTGGTCTTGACGGCTCCTGCGCTGAGGCTTGAGATGGCCACATTGACCGGCAGCAGCCCCTGGATGGTCCAAGGCTGGCGGCCCACTTCAGCTACGATCCAGCCGCACTGCCCGCCGATATAGACCAGCGGGATGCAGATGATGGCAGCCCACAGCAGCCATTTCTTTCCTTCCAGCTTGTCTTTCCAGCTGAAGAACAGGCTGAGCAACAGCACAAGTGCCACCAGCATTCCGATGCCTATCATAAGGCGGAAGGCCCAGAACACTATGCCGACCGGCGGAACCACATCCTCCGGCCTGGATAGGTGGCCGTATCCCATGTACTGTACGTTATCGTCAAGGACGGCTCGCGCCTGCGCAGCCAGCTCGTCATCCTGCCCGCTTACCATACGGTAGACTTCGAGAGCATCCAGAGCCTTGCGGCCGCGCTCCATCTTCTCAGCTACTGAAGGCACCACGTTGCCGTTGTTGTCGGTGTAGCCTTTCAGAATGTCGTTGATGCCCGGCACATAGCCGTTGGCGTCGTGAGTGGCGAGGATAGAGAGCATCTTGGGGATCTTCACACCCGGAACGATGGTGAAGGCAGCTCCACGACCGCCGTCCTCAAGCCCTTCGGCCGCAGCCAGCTTCATCGGCTGGAACTCCGCAGCGTGGATGCCGGATGAGTCGCCGGACAGCATCACTGCGGCGCTGCCGACGAGGCCTACGATGCCTCCGATGATCATGCTTTTGACAGCGAATATCTTCTGCCGTCCTTTAAGGAGATACCATGCGCTCACTCCCACCACGAACATGCCGCCGGTGACCCAGCCGCTGGTGACGGAGTGGAAGAATTTGCTGACGGCCACGGGATTGGTCACAACCTCCCAGAATGCAGCCGCCGAAGCCATCTCGCTGCGGACGGTGTCGGGATTGAAAGTTGTGCCCACGGGGTTCTGCATCCAGCCGTTGGCTACGAGGATCCAGTAGGCCGAGATGGTGGCGCCGATGCCGGTGAGCCAGGTAGAGGCCAGATGGAATTTCGGCGACACTTTGTTCCAGCCGAAGAACATCACGGCGAAGAAAGTAGCCTCCATGAAGAAGGCGAGGATGCCTTCGATGGCGAGAGGGGCGCCGAACATGTCACCCACGAACCACGAGTAGTTGCTCCAGTTGGTGCCGAACTCGAATTCGAGGATAAGGCCGGTCGCGATGCCCACGGCGAAGTTTACGGCGAACAGTTTCATCCAGAACTGCGCCGTCTTTTTCCAGAACTCGTCTTTCTTGACGAGATAGAGGGTCTCCATCACAGCCATCACCAGCGCCAGGCCGAGGGTCAGCGGCACGAACAGCCAGTGGTAGGCCGCCGTCATGGCAAACTGGATGCGAGACCATAGTATTGCGTCCATAGATCAAGGATTAAATAGTGTTAAAGTATCTGCTGGAGGGTCGGCATGCTGGATAAGCCTGTCGCCGACGGCTTCGCTCTTCTGCTCCTCGGTCATGCCGGCATATTCGGGCCGGAAGAAGAACACGCGGAGCACTGCGAAAAGGATGAAAAGTTTGAGCAGGATGAGCCATACCAGCGGCCGGCCCCAGGTCATCTCCCTGAAGCTGTCGCGATAGAATCTCCACACAGAGGAGGCTGCGTTGCGGATTTTGCCCATCTTGCTATCCGATTTCTACTAAGATAGCAAATAATCTGCAATTATCTGGAGCCCAGGTAAAGAAATACCATTCCGATGAGGACGAGCAGCAGGTCGAAGGCTTTGCTGCGGAGGTTCTTCTCCCGCAGGAAGAGCGCTGCGAAGAGGAAGCTGACCACCACGCTGGAACGCTTGATCATCGACACGATGCCTACCATGGCCTCTGGCTGGGCCAGTGCATAGAGGTAGAGGAAATCCGCGATGACGAGGAATAAGCTGATCATGGGGATGGCTCCTCTCCACTGGAAGGGAGTGTCCTTGCTGCGCACCGGCATCCACACTGCGAGAAGCACGACCAGCATTATGGCGCACTGGTAGATATTGAACCATACCAGCACGGTCATGCGGTCCAGTCCGACGCCGCCGTTCTCCACCGGCGCCATGAGATAACGGTCGTAGAGGCCGGCCGTCGCTCCCAGCACTGCTGCCAGTACCAGCAGGTAGACCCACTTGTTACGCTTGAAGTCTATGCCTTCTTTCTTGCCGCCGCGGCCGAGGAGATAGAACGACAGGGCCGCGAAGAATACTCCTATCCACTGATAAGCGTTCAGCCTTTCGCCGAAAAGCAGCATGCCTCCCAGCAGCACGAGCACCGGGCGGGTGGCGTTCACGGGGCCCACGATCGACAGCGGCAGATTCTTTATGGCGTAGTAGCCGCTCGCCCATGACGAGAGCACGATGAAGCTCTTCAAGATGATGTACTTCTGCACCTGCCAGCCCCCTCCGGCCATGTGGAACACGGAGCTAGGGCCGAAAGTGCCCGTCTTGGAAAGCACGAGGAAAGGAATCAGCAGCAGCGAGCAGAACAGCGTGTTGATGAACAGCACCGGCACTACCGCGTTCTCACGCAGCGACAACTTCTTGAAAGAGTCGTAGAAGCCGTACAGTACGGCAGCTATAAATGCGAGACTGATCCACATATCGGGCCGCAAATATAGCCATTGAGCGGGATTTGTAAATCACCTGCGGGAAGAAATACTATCTTTCATCATTGCCATGCTCCTGCGGTGCGTTCTGACTTGCGACACTGCGGGCATACTCGCTGGGAGACATACCATAGAGATTCTTGAAGGCCGTGGCGAAATAAGTGGCCGACGCGAAACCCACCGCCTCGGACAGCTCAGCAATTGAATGCTTGCCTGTAGACAGCATCTCCGCCGCTTTCTTCAAGCGTATGTTCTTGATGAATTCGTTGGTGGTCATGTTGGTGAGCTCTTTAATCTTGCGATAAAGATGCACCCTGCTCAGACCGACTTCCATGGCCACTGTGTCAACTTTCAGCGCCGGGTCGCTCAGCTGGTCGTTGATAACCTTCATCACACGCTCCAAAAGCTTTTCGTCAGGAGTCTTTATGTCTACGTCCTTGATGTCCTTGGCTGTAACTTTCGGCTCTGAGTATGAAACCATCAGTCTGTTGCGGCTCTGGAGCAGGTTGGTGACGGTCTTCTTGAGCACGTCCATGCTGAACGGCTTGGTCAGATATGCGTCGACACCGACGTCCAGACCTTCGATACGGTCCTGCTCCAGCGACTTTGCCGTAAGCAGTATCACGGGCAGGTGGGAAATGTTGGGGTTGTGACGGATTTTCTTGCACAGGGTGAGCCCGTCCATATTCGGCATGATAACGTCGCTGATTACAAGGTCGGGCTCTTTTAGAAGGATGTTTTCGTATGCTTCCTTTCCATCGGCACAGCCTATTATGTTATAGTCATTGCTGAGCTCATCGGTCAGGAACTGCCGGATATCATCATTGTCTTCGGCCAGCAACAGTGTGTTCTTCCTGGGATTGAGATTATCTGCGGCAGGGGCCAGGACAGGCTCGGCTGCCGGAGCTGTCTGAAGGTTCTCGTCCAGAGGAAGGAGCACGCAGAATAAACTGCCGGGGCCGTCGCTATTGTTCGCAGCTGTGATTGTGCCATTATGGAGGTCTACAATCGTCTTGGCCAGATTCATTCCTATGCCCGTACCGGAGACGGACGTGTCACCCCGGTAGAATCGTTCGAATACATTCTTGAGAGTATTCTTGGACATTCCGGTGCCGGTGTCTTTTACTTCAAGGAATGCCTGGGAGTCCCGGATGCCGGCCCTCACATCTATGGAACCGCCTGCTGGCGTGAACTTCAGCGCGTTGGACAGCAGGTTTATGAGGACTTTGTCGAAATAGCTGCGGTCAATCTGTACTACGGGACCTTCAGCGCCTTTCTCAGGGAACGTCAGAGTAACCCCCTTCAGGTCTGCCTGTTCCTTGAACAATGAGCATATAGATGAGGCGAAATCGGCCAGATTGACATCTGAGAGATTTAGTTGTATCTGCCCTGTGTCGGCTTTGCGCAGGTCAAGCATTTGGTCCACTACCTGAAGTATCTTCTGGGCGTTGCGGTCCATCACGGCATAGTAGCGCTGTCTGTCGGAGTCAGGATCAGAGTCTATAAGCTGATGCAGGGGCGCCATAACGAGAGTCATAGGAGACCGGATTTCATGGGACATGCTTATAAGGAACTGGACTTTCTCCTCATTCAGCATCTGCTCTTGCTTCTGACGTGAGATTTCCTGCAGGTAACGCATGCGCTGGACCAGCATCCTGGCAATTATGCCCAGTATCAGAAGAGTAATAAGGAAGTAGATACTCTTGGCTACCGTAGACCCCCACCATGGACGCCGTATCAATATTGAAACTGACACGGGGTCGGACTCTACGTCATCATCGACAACTTTGACTGCAAACAAGTAGCGCCCGGCCAGCATATCGCTGAGCGTTACGCTGCTCTGCCCCTGGGGAAGCAGCGTCCAGTTGTGCCTGTCAGTAGAATAGAAGAACTGAAGGCCGGCGGGAGCGTCATATTCGGCAGTAGTGAAATATACCGTGCAGTTATTCTCGTCATATCTCAGCGTGTAGCGCAAATCATCAGTGAGAGGGCGGTCTACGCCGACAGATTGGAAGCCTATTATCTTGGGAGTCCATTTACGGGCCGGTTTGCTCTCCCAGCCTGAGTTGAAATATACTATGCCTTCATTGCCGCCAAAGAACACATATCCTTCGGGAGACATAGCGTCTGTGTTCAGATTGTATTCGTGAATGAGAGTGCCGTCAGAGGCATAGTATCGTTCAAAATGCTCAGCCTGCCTGTCGAAAAAAGCCAGTCCGGAGTTTGTGCTGATCCAAATTTTGCCGGGAGAAACCGAGCGGATGGCAGTAATATAATTGTCCGGCAGGCCGTCATGGGTCGTGTATATCTTTTGCTCGCCTGTAGCCGTATTGATTACTGCAAGGCCGTCAGCCATTCCTGCATAAAGGTTATCCCCGTCATGGTGCAAAGTGTATACGATATGGCCGTCGAGCATGGTGCGTACAAGAGAGATGTCATCGGTACGGATGTCGAGCTCATACAAACCTGCAAATGTCGCAACATACAGCAGGCTGTTCGGGCGGGCCAGTACGTCGTTCTGCCACTGGTTCAGAGTGAAATCTCTGGTAATGTCGGGAACGGTAAAGCGGCCTGTCTTCAGATCGTAACAATACAATCCTGTGCCCATAGTCGCCATCCACAGGCGTTTCTGGCTGTCTTCGTCAATTGCATAAATGCTGTGCTCGGAGTTGGGGAAAGAAGAGAATGCGGTGCTTTTGACGAATCTGTGCGTTGCAGGATCTATGCGCCACACGCCTTTGGTGTAAGTTCCAAACCAGATTTTGCCTGATGAGTCTTCATGAAGACAGAAAATATTCAGCGGCATGCCGGCTGAAACGCTGTAATGATACACAGGATGTCCGCTGTGGTCAAGAACATAAATGCCGTCGCTGTCAGTGCCTATCCATAGCTGTCCTTTACTGTCAAACAAGAGCGACGAGACTGCCCCGGCGCCGATAACGTCGGCATCGGCACTTTCAGACCCGAGATAATGGAAAGGATTAGGCTCTTTCGGCACCATAAGCACTCCTTTCCCATAGGCACCTATCCAAAGATTGCCGTCAAAGTCTTCCAGAAAAGCATGAATCTTAAGAGAAGAAGAGGGAGCCTTTATGTTTTCTATCACATAAGGGGAGATTTCTCCGCTGTCAGGGTCCAGAATAAAAGATCCGTTACCGTCAGTTCCCAACATTATCTTACCGTTGCTCATATATTGCAAGGTATTCGACCATGATCCTTGAAGCAGTCTGGAATCGTAATGTGTCAGTTGGAAACTGTCGATATCGAGAGCCATTACATCTCCGCTGTTGTTTGCCAGATACAGCCTGCGCCCGGGACCTGGTGTCATGGACAAAGTCGTGCCTCCGAACATGTTCTGAGGGAGATGGGAAACCTTGCCGTCCTCCCGTATGCAGTAGAGCCCGAAGTTATATCTTGCAATCCAGAGGTTGCCGGCGGAATCTTCACAGATATATCCTTCCAGTCTATCTTCAGAGAACTCCTTGTAGACCAGATAAGGGCGGCCACCTTCAGGAAACATAATCTGAATGACTCTGCTGCCTGCAGCCCACACCTCTCCGTTCGAGCGTTGGATGATGGCGTCGATATTGTCTCTGTAAGGAACACCGTCGGCCGTAGCGAGGGGAGTGCTGAAACTGTTGGTGGCCTTGTCGTATAATTGCAATCCTTGCTGTGTGCCGATTATCAGATGACCTTCAGAGTCCTGCAGGATGGCGTTCACCAGATTGCTGGTGAGAGAGCAGCTGTCCAGCGGGTCATAACGGTATGTTTTAATAAGCACACCGTCATATTTATTAAGACCATTGCGGGTTCCGATCCAGATGTTGCCGTCATTGTCCTGACAAAGGCAGTGGACCAGGCTGCTGGAAAGCCCGTCTGATGTGGTTATTTTCCTGTTGACCTGGGCTTGCGACAGTTGGAATGCCGTCAGAGCAAGAAGGACTGTTAAAGCAAGTCGTTTCATCTTCACAAATGTTACATTAACAAATTTAATGAAAAATGTAACACCGTGTGTATGATTTTAAAAGAAAATGTAACTATTTTTAACAATTCCTTTCTGGCATTTAACATTATTCCATGCGGTTTGCAGCGCCGGGAGTAGGAGAATTGTCCTGACGGAAGTCTGAACAGAGCTGGTCGCTGTCAGCTCCGTCCGGCCAGCGCATGATGCATACCGGCGGCTGGGGCATGTTGGGGTTGCGGGCCAGCATGAAGGGCGAAACTGCTCGAGGCACGACAGCGATACATCCGCCGCCTTTCTGGTCGCCCTCGAGAGTGGCCAGTTCAGGACTGGCGATTGTGCCGTTGCCGCTGGAGTTGCTCTGCTGGGAACCGTATACGACAGCGTCGATGACAGTCTCGGTGGCAGGATCAATCAGAGCGATTGAACCGGCTGTGGTAGAGAGTGTGTAGCGGAATGCCAGAGCTTCGTCAGGCTTGCCTGTGGCGTAGATGCCCTGAGGATTCTCTCCGAGAGGCTGAAGGGCATCTCCACTCTCATGTGCGAAGCGGGTGGCGGGACTGAAGCTGATGCCGCTGCCGGGGCATGAGACATCAACTCCGACGGCATGGTCTGCAGACAGCGGAGCTTCGATCTCCACTTCGCCCAGTTCTCGCGGCACCTCGGGGCCTCCGAACCGGCGGACGTAGCGCTCCACGCTCTTGATGACTGTCTTAACTTTTACGATTTCTATGCGGTCGCCAGTGTCAACTGTGAGTTCAGATCCGGCTTCCAGATTGGCAGATTCTTCCAGGAAGAGCCTGGTGTCGCCTTTTGCTGCTGCCTGTGCGAGATTGGTCTGGGTGGCAGACTTGCCCACGCGTGTAACTGTGACTACTTCATAGTCTCCGCCCAGATCTATACCCATCTTCTGTCCTACAGCGAAGTTGGCAACGTCAGTAACAGGAAGAGTTTCGCTGCCTTTAGGGAAACTGATGACCGGACCGGTAGAAACCGGGATGAAGATGGTCGTGGGATCTGTGAGGACTGCATCGTTAGCCTGCTCCAGCAGCAGGAAGCTGCCTGGGGCTAGAGTAGTTCCCTTCGGGATGATGAGGCTGCGCACGTCTGCCTGGCCGCTGCGGCGTACCACCAGTTCGAGGCGGGACAGGTCGACTTCGCCT
>JAFYZI010000141.1 GCA_017548725.1 Bacteroidales bacterium | reverse complement strand
GGCTTCCTGACCCACCCCGAGCTCGCAGCTGAAAGCCCTCACGGCGTATCCGGCAACTACGGTATCCTCGACCAGATCGAGGCCCTCAAATGGATCAAGAAGAATATCGCCCAGTTCGGCGGCGACCCTGACAACGTGATGATCTTCGGCCAGAGCGCCGGAGCCGGCAGCGTGAAGACCCTCTGCGAGTCTCCTCTCGCACGCGGCCTCTTCCACAAAGCTGTTATCATGTCCGGTGGTGGACTGACCGTTCCGCAGGCCGCTCCCGCAGCTCCCGCTGCATCAGCAGCCCGTCCCGCAGGTATGCCTGCTGCAGCCGGCCGTTCCGGCTCAATGATGAGCATGATGCGCCGCGCATCTACTCCTGCCGAGGCAGCGCAGCAAGTTAAGGAAATCATGGACTGGGCCGGCTTCACTGACCTCAAGAAGATGCGTGCAGCCGCCACTGAGACCATCCATGCTCTCGGTACCATCTACAATGGCGCTAGCGGCAAGTTCGGCTACATGACCGGTTCTCCTATGGTAGACGGATATGTAAGCCTCGAGAGCTTCGACGCAGCAGCAGCTGACGGCACCCTCGCCGACGTTCCTTACATGATCGGCTACACCCTCAACGATATGGGCGACATGTCCGGCGGCATCGCTGCATTCTGCCTCAACCGCGAGGAGAAAGGCAACAAGGCCTGGGCATATGAGTTTGCTCGTCCTCTGCCTGACGACGGTTCTCACCCTGAAGTAACCGCCCGCCTCAAAGGCGCCTTCCACTCTTCAGACCTCTGGTTCGTATTCAAGTCTCTCAAGCACTGCTGGCGTCCCTGGACCCAGGGTGACTGGGATCTTTCAACCAAGATGATCGACGCTTGGACCAACTTCGCAAAGACAAGCGACCCCGGCATCGGCTGGGAGCCTTACACCAAGGAGAATCCGAAGTTCATGCGCTTCAAACTGGATGCAAACGACAACGAAGACTCTGACATGGGCGATCCGATCAGGCCGTAAAGTCTGACATTACACCCTATTATTTATAAAGAGTCCCGGTCGGAAGGCCGGGACTCTTTATTTTGCGCCCCGAGCAATTGGAATTGCGCCCAAGCTTGCTTAAATTTGAAGGAAGAATTTATACCTAATTAATCTATATATGCACACTAAAACCTTCTCGCGCGCCGTGTTCGCGGCCGCACTCTTGCTCCTGTCGCTCCTTTCATACGGGCAGGAGAAGAACACTTTCTGCAATCCGCTCGATCTGGTAGTGCCCGGCGAGCGCTCTTACAGAGGTGGTGAGCCCGTCGTCCTCGTATATCAGGGCGACTACTATCTTTTCGTATCTCACCGTAAAGGCTACTGGTACTCTCCTGACTTCAAGGACTGGACCTACGTCGACGCCCCTAACTATCCGGGCGGCGTGGTTTCAGTTGTCGAGATGGACGGCGAGCTTATCGGCTGCTCAATGAACAACAAGAACGTCTACAAGGCCACCGACCCGAAGGCCGGCACATGGGAGCTCATAGGCACCCTTGACAGCGACCGCTACGGCGACGCCAACATGTTCGTAGACGACGACGGACGTCTCTATCTCTACTACGGCTGGTCGCAGCTGATGCCTTTCAAGGTTGTCGAGCTCGACAAGAAGACCTTCAAAGAGATCGCAGGCCCGAACGTCCTTTTCTTCAGCGACTATCGCAACCACGGCTTCGAGAAACGCACCCACGACGATGTGATCTACTCTATCTTCGGCGGACGCCGCGACTATTTCGAGGAGGAGTACCCGTGGATCGAAGGCCCCTGGATGACCAAGCACAACGGCAAATACTATCTGCAGTATGCAGCCATCGGTCTGGAGCTCCTTTCATACTCTCATGGAGTATACGTAGGCGACAGCCCCATGGGCCCCTTCACATATTCTGAACACAACCCTCTGACCTTCAAGACCACCGGTTTCGCAGTGGGCGCAGGCCACGGCAGCACCTTCCACGACAAGAACGGCCAGCTGTGGACCATCTGCATGATCCCGTCAAGCTACGGCGGAGCAGGGCGCGGCTCTGAGCTCGCCATCTTCCCGACAGCTGTCGACGCCGAGGGCGTAATGCATGCCAGCGAAGAGTTCGGCGACTACCCGCAGTACTGGCCGGGCACCCGCACCGACGCTGTGGACAACAACTGGACCGGCTGGAAACTTCTGTCTCACCAGAAGAAAGTCACTGTCTCTTCAACCTTCGAGAACTTCGTTCCCGAGAATGCAGTTGACGAGGACTTCATGACCAACTGGGCAGCTGAGACTGGCGACCCGGGCGAATGGTTCCAGGTAGACCTCGGCAAGGTGGCCGACATCTATGCCATCCAGTGCAACTGGGACCACATCGGTGCCCAGCAGGCAGCAGCAGCCGGCTTCGGCGGCGCAGCTCCCCAGCTTCCCGAATACTACCAGTGCTTCAAGGTTGAGGTTTCAATCGATGGTAACAAGTGGACCACCGTCATCGACAAGCCCGCCAACAAATATGACTTCCACCACGACTACACCGAGCTCGCAAAGCCCGCCCAGGGCCGCTACGTGAAGGTCACCAACACCCGTCAGTGCCATGACGGCGCCAAGTTCAGCATCAAGGACCTGCGCGTGTTCGGTAATCCTTATTCAGCAGGCAGCGTGAAGGTGGCAGACTTCAAGGTAGTCCGCAACCAGAAAGACCGCCGCGAGGCTGAGCTCCTCTGGGAGCCCGTTCCCGGCGCAGACGGCTACATCATCCGCTACGGCATCGAGCCCGGCAAGCTTTACAACAGCTACATAGTATACGACAAGAACTACTTCAAGCTCCACAGCCTCAACACCGCTCCCGAGTACATCTTCGAAATCGAGTCGTTCGACTCAGGTTTGGAATACTTCTATCCGAAGACCGAGGAAGTCAACGGAACAGGTGGCGAAGTTGAAATTAACAAGCGCGGTCAGGGCCGCTCAGGCTTTGGCCGCAACGACCCGAACACCAAACGCGTGATGATCAAGGAAGGAGTCGACCGCTATGAATTCGACGGTATCGATCCCGGCGTATGGACTATCAACCACAGCTACGGTCCCGTACTTTGGGTAGGTGAGCTCACTGCAGCTGACCTCATCGGCACGGGCGAACCTGGCATCGAAGCCAAACTCACCGAAATGGGTGTCGGCACCGAGGTTAATGCAGAGATGTGGATGAAGGTTGAGCGCGGACCCGAGGCTGGAAAGGTTATCCTCGAGATCCGTCATCTGCAGCGTCAAATGGGCTGGCCCGGAATGATGATGGGCGGTGGCGCAGGCATGGGTGCTTCAGTATCTTCACCCGTCGTCAACCCCGACAACACCGTTACCTTCAACTACCGTGACCCCAACGCCAAGTCAGTGAAAGTGAACGCCCAGTTCGCCGGCACTCAGGACATGGTCAAGGAAGGTGTGGACCGCTACGAGTTCGACGGCATCGATCCGGGCTACTGGGTCATCAACCACAGCTACGGTCCCGTCCTCTGGGCCGGTGAACTCACGAAGGAAGACCTCGTCGGCGAAGGCGAGCCG
>JAFYZI010000140.1 GCA_017548725.1 Bacteroidales bacterium | reverse complement strand
GAAGGCTATTTTGACATACTGCTGGCAGATGTGCCCTGCTCGGGTGAAGGCATGTTCCGCAAGGACGCCGGCAGCATTGACCAGTGGAGCCCGGACAACGTGGCGCTCTGTGCCGCACGCCAACGCAAGATCGTGGCCGAAGCCTGGCCGTCCCTCAAGACGGGAGGCATACTTATATATTCTACCTGTACTTTCAACCGTTTTGAAAACGACGGCAATGTGGAGTGGATTTCAAGGGATCTCGGAGCGGATATGCTGGAGCTGGAAGTGGCCCCGGAGGCTCTGAGGACAGTCTGCGGCCTGCAGTTCATCCCCGGAACCACACGTTCGGAAGGCTTGTACATCGCAGCGCTGCGCAAGACTGCCGCTGCGTCTGCGGCCAGGATCCGCCCCGCCAAAGTGCCGGCGAAAGTGGTCTGTGATTACGCCACAGACGCCGAATGCTTCAAGGTCAGCACAGCCTCCGGCGACATCATCAAGGCATATCCTGCCGGCCTGGCCGCAGAGATTATGGTTCTCGAAGGCAAGCTTAGCGTAATCCGTTCGGGCGTCGCTGTTGCGTCCGTCAAAGGCCGCGACCTTATCCCCTCGGCTGCCATCGCCCTCAGCTCCAAGCTCGCAGAAAAAACATTCCCCTGCGAGACGCTGTCTGCAGGGGATGCTCTGAAATATCTGCGGCTTGAGCCGCTTGTCTTGCCCGACGCTCCCAAAGGTTTCGTGCTTCTCAAGTATGAGGGCGTGCCTCTGGGTTTCGTCAAGAATCTTGGCAACAGGACCAACAATCTGTTCCCGTCTGCCTGGCGCATCCGATCAACCGAAGTTGTCGAATAGGATGCTCTCAGGCGGAACTCCCAGGCTGTCGAGCAGGTTGCAGACAGACTGAGACATCATTGCCGGACCGCACATGAAGTAGAGCACATCCTCGGGAGCCTCGTGGTTCTTGAGGTAGGTCTCATACATCACGTTATGCACGAAGCCGGGGGTGTAAGCAACACCAGCCTCGTCGGCTGCCGGATCCGGACGGTCGAGGGCCAGGTGGAACTTGAAGTTCGGGAACTCCTTCTCGATGGCGTAGTAGTCTTCGAGATAGAAGGCTTCCTTCAGGCTGCGGGCTCCATAGAAGAAGTGTACCGGACGGGTAGTGCGCTCTGTCTTGAAGAGGTGCATGATGTGGCTGCGCATAGGGGCCATACCGGCGCCGCCGCCGACGAAGATGAACTCCTGGTCTTTCGGACAGTTGTCCGGAACGAAGAATTCGCCGTAAGGGCCGCTGATTGTGACCTTGTCGCCGGGCTTGCGTGAGAACACGTATGATGAGCTGACACCCGGGTTGACGGGCAGGAGCTTGTTGCTGCCTTTAGGCGCGGTCCTGTCGAAAGGCGGGGTAGCGATGCGGACATTCAGCTTGATGATGTCGCCTTCTGCAGGATAGCTGGCCATAGAGTATGCACGGATGGTCGGGGTCTTGTTGACCATCTGAAGGTCGAAGAACTTGTAGAACTCCCAGTCCTTGCGGTACTGCTCGTCGATGTCCATATCCTTGAAATCGACGGTGATGGCAGGGATGTCTATCTGGATGTAACCGCCGGAGCGGAAGTTGAGGTGCTCTCCCTCAGGCAGCTTGACCACGAACTCCTTGATGAAGGTGGCCACGTTGTGGTTGGAGATTACTTCGCACTCCCACTTCTTCACGCTCAGTGCGCTTTCGGGGATTACGACCTTGAGGTTGTCCTTTACCTTCACCTGGCAGCCGAGGCGCCAGTTGTCGTTGATCTGCCTGCGGGTGAAATGCACGGTCTCGGTGGGGAGGATGCTTCCGCCGCCTTCGAGCACACGGCATTTGCACTGGCCGCATGAACCCTTGCCGCCGCAAGCCGACGGAAGGAAGATCTTCTCGTTAGCCAGGGTAGCCAGCAGGGAGTTGCCCTGAGGCACGTCTATGACTTTCTTGCCGCCGTTGATGTCGATCTTGACGGTGCCGGAAGGAGTGAGCTTGCCTTTGATCCAGAGCAGCAGGGCTACGAGGATCAAGATAAGGATCAAGCACGCTACAATCGAAATGAATATTATTCTGAAATCCATATCCTCTGCCTCCTATAATTGAAATCCCATGAAGCTCATGAAGGCGATACCCATCAGACCGGTGATGATGAATGCCAGTCCGAGGCCCTTCAAAGGTTTGGGAACGTTGCTGTAAGCCAGTTTCTCGCGGATGGCGGCCATTGCCACGATGGCAAGGAACCAGCCGATGCCGCTGCCGAGGCCGAAGGTGAAAGCTTCACCCACGTTGGCATAGCCTCTCTCCTGCATGAACAGCGAGCCGCCGAGAATGGCGCAGTTCACTGCGATCAGGGGAAGGAAGATACCGAGGGATGAATAGAGGCCGGGAGAGAATTTCTCGACGAACATTTCCACGATCTGCACGAAGGTGGCGATCATGGCGATGTATACGATGTAGCTCAAAAAGCTGAGGTCTACACTGGCCAGACTCGGAGAGAGCCATGCCAGGGCGCCGGCTTTGAGCACGTATTCGTAAAGCACATAGTTGAGGGGCAGGGTGATGCCCAGCACGAAGATCACTGCGAGTCCCAGACCCGTGGCGGTCTTGACGTTCTTCGATACGGCGAGATAGGAGCACATTCCAAGGAAGAATGAGAACACCATGTTCTCGACGAAGATCGACTTAATGAATATGTTGATATAATCCATCATCTTAACGCCCTCCTATTGCTCTTGAAGTTCTTTGTCGATGCTCCTGTGTACCCATACCACGCATCCCAGAAGGATAAGGGCCATGGGCGGGAGGATCATCAGACCGTTGTTGGCATACCAGCCGCCGTTCTCGATGTACCAGCTGGCGGGGATGATCTGGAATCCCAGCAGGGTGCCGCTGCCGAAGAGCTCGCGGAAGAATGCCACGATGATCAGGATCATGCCGTAGCCCAGTCCGTTGAAGGCTCCGTCGACGAAGCTCGGCCAGGGCTTGTTGCCAAGGGCGAAGGCTTCGATGCGGCCCATGATGATACAGTTGGTGATGATAAGGCCGATGTACACTGAAAGCATCTTCGAAGTGTCATAAGAGAAAGCTTTCAGGGCCTGGTCGATGAGGATAACGAACATAGCTACTACAACCAGCTGCACGATGATGCGGACACGGTTGGGAATGGTGTTCCTCAACAGGGAGATGAAGAGGCTCGAGAATGCCGTTACCAGAGTAACTGACAGAGCCATCACAAGCGCTCCTTTGAGCTGTACGGTAACTGCAAGCGAAGAGCAGATACCGAGCACCAGCACGGTTATCGGATTGCCTTTGAATAAGGGTTTCAAGTATGTTTCTTTATCCATGTCGTTAATCTCCGAGTATTAGTTTGTAGTAGTTCATCCATTGCTCGATGGTGTTCTGCAGTGAGCGGGAAGTGATGGTGGCTCCGCTGATTGCATCAACACCGTTCGGGTTGCCGTTGGCGCCGCCCTTCATGATCTTGATTGAAGAGAAGGCTCCTGAAGCATCCTCGAGCACGTTGCCGTCGAACTGGTTGTAGAACCAGGGCTCTGCGATTTCGCCGCCGAGGCCGGGAGTCTCGCTGGCGTGTGAGAAATACGCGCCGTTGATAGTCTGGCCGTCAGGTTTTACAGAGATATAACCCCAGATGGCGCCCCAGAGGCCTGCGCCGTAGCAAGGCAGGATAGTTACCGTGCTGCCGTCAGCGGCTTTGCATTCATAGACGGGAAGAGTCACCTCGCCGCCGTTCTTGATGGCTTCATACTGAGATTTGAGGTCAACCTTGAAAGCGTCGACGCCTTCTACGCGGTTGCCTTTACCGTCGATGACGTAAGTAGCGACGATGTTCTGGTCGTAGAGCTTCTTGAAATCAGCTTTCTTGTCAGGCTGCCCGTTGTTTTCACCGATGTTGGCGGCCAGCATGATGGATTTCATCTGCTCCAGCTCCACGTTGGCAGTCTGGCGCGGCTTCAGTGCAGAAGCTACGATGGCCAGGATAGCTGCAACGACTACGACAAGGACTGTCGTATAGATAATCGTATAGGTATTGCTGTTTGTATTCATATCCTGCCCTCCTTAAACTGTCTGTGCCCTTTTGAGGCGTTTGCGGATGTTGCTGCTTACGACGATGTGGTCGATGAGCGGAGCAAAGGTGTTCATCACGAGGATGGCGAGCATCATGCCCTCAGGATAGCCCGGGTTGAAGAGTCGCAGCAGCACTGCGAAGGCTCCGATCAGGAATCCGTAGATCCACTTGCCGGCTTCGGTCTGGGCTGAAGTGACAGGGTCGGTGGCCATGAAGACGCAGCCGAATGCGAAGCCGCCCATGATGAGCTGATAGTAGCAAGGAACGTCGCCGAGCAGGCCGACCAGCAGACCGCCGGCCACGCAGCTCAGCATTATCTTCCAGCTTGCCACGCCTGTCCAGATGAGGATCACCGCACCGATGAGGATGGCGAGGGTAGAGGTCTCGCCGACTGCTCCGGGGATAGAACCGAAGAACATGTCAGCTACTGAATAATCAACAGAACCGGTCGCAGCCAGCTGGCTGAGAGGAGTGGCTCCGCTGAATCCGTCGACTCCGGCTACCCAGACGTCGTCGCCTGTCATTTGCTTCGGATATGCGAAGAATAGGAAGGCGCGGGCCATAAGGGCGGGGTTCCAGATGTTGTATCCGGTGCCTCCGAAGACTTCCTTGCCGATAACTACGGCGAAAGCCACTGCCAGTGCAAGCATCCAGAGAGGAATGGTCACGGGCACGATCAGAGGGATGATGAGGCCGGTAACGAAGTAACCTTCGCTGACTTCCTCGTTACGGATGTTGGCGAAAAGGCACTCGAAGAACAGACCTACGATGTAAGAAACGAGATACAACGGCAACAGCTTGAGGAAGCCGAACCAGATGCACTGCCAGAAGCCCCAGGCTGCACCTGAGGCCAGGCTGGTCTGGACGCCGATATTGTACATACCGTAGAGGATGGCGGGCAGAAGGGCCAGCATCACTGTGGACATCGTCCTCTTGAGGTCGATGCTGTCACGGACGTGGGTTCCCTTGGCCGTCACGGTCTTCGGAACGTATATGAAAGTTTCGAAGGCTTCAAAGAATGAGCCGAATGCACTGAGCTTACCTCCCTTCTTGAAGGTGGGCTCCAACTTGTCAAATGTTTTCCTGAGTCCCATATCCTTAAGCCATTTCTTTTAACATTAGGTCGATGCCGTCGCTGATGATCTGCTGGATGCCGACCTTTGAAGGACATACGAACTCGCAGAGGGCGAAGTCTTCAGGAAGCACCTCGTATATGCCGAGGTTTTCCATCTTCTCGATGTCCTTGGCCAGGCAGGCCTTGGCCAGATAGACGGGGTAGATGTCCATGGGAAGCACCTTGGCGTATACGTCAGAAACCACGAAAGGTCTCGGGCCGCCGTTGGTGTTGGTGTCCATGTCGTATTTCTTGCGGCCGCAGAGCCAGCTCCAGTATGTGCGTGAGAAGCTGAACTTCTTGCAGCGGAAAGGTTTGCACCAGCCGAAGGTTTCGTAGTAGTCGCCTTCCTTGAGGATGGTCACCTGGTTGTCGAAGAAGCCGAGGAAGCCGTCAGCTCCGACGTTCTCTCCAGTGAGGATGTCGCCGCTTACAAGGCGGACATTCTCGCCTGCTTCGAAGAAGTCGGCGAAAGCTGCCATCGGTGCACCCTGGATTGCATTGACATAGGCCGGATTCTTTGCTGCCGGGCCGGTGACTGCGACAAGGCGGGCGGCGTCATAGATGCCTTCGTTGAAAGCCTTGCCGATCATGGCTACTGACAGCAGGTCGACTGTCCATACGATCTCACCCTTGTTGATGGGGCTGATGTGGTTGATCTGGACGCCTACGTTTCCTGCAGGATGCTTGCCTTCGAATTCGTGGAAGATGACTCCGCGGAGCTTCTTGAACTCTGAAGACGGGCAGGTGTAATAGTTCATGCTGAAGTGAACTCCGCCCTTGGTGAATTTGCTGAGGACGTCGACACCTGTCTGCACGTCATCAAAGCGGTTCTGGAGTACAAAGTCGTAATCCGGCGCCAGCGGGGCGGTGTCCATGGCCGAAATGAAGATTGACTTGGGGCAGTCGTCCGGGTTGGCGATGATGCCGTAAGGCCTCTGGATAACCATCGGCCAGAGACCCATAGCCAGCATGCGTTCTGCTGCCTTCTCCTTGGTCATGGATGCGGGGACTGCCGCTTTCTTGCGGCGGTATTCCATCTTGCCGTCAGCCTTGACTCTCACTTCGAGAAGCTTGCGTTTCTCGCCCCTGACCACGGCTTCTACTGTGCCGCTTACAGGAGAGCAGAAACTTACCTGCGGACGGTTCTTGTCAACAAAAAGAGGGTCACCGGCAAGTACGCGGTCCCCCTCCTTAACCACCATCTTCGGGACGAGAGCCCTGAAGTCGGTAGGCTTTATTGCAACAATATCCGCAGACACAGTTTTAGCGATCGTCTGAGAGGCTGCTCCGGCAACGGGAATGTCCAGTCCTTTCTTTAATCTGATCTGTTCTGACATTATTAGTTGATATAAAAATTTGATATATAATTTGTTCAGAATATCCGGCAAAGATACATATAAAAAAAGAAGAAATCACCTTTGATTTTAGCTTTTTTGAAACTTATCTTTGCATACCATGGAAAGCAGCGCAAACCACATATTCGACCAGTTGAACGAGGCTCAGGCTGAGGCGGTTCGCAACATCGACGGCCCGTGCCTCATCATAGCCGGCGCAGGAGCGGGGAAGACCCGTGTGCTAACATGCAGGATAGCCAATGCCATAGCCTGCGGCGCGGCCCCTGGAGAGATCCTTGCGCTGACCTTCACCAAGAAGGCTGCCGGAGAGATGAAGGAGCGCATCGCCGCCCTCGTGGGGGAGAACAGAGCCCGTTGGATCTGGATGGGCACTTTCCATTCCATCTTCATCCGTTTCCTTCGCGACTATGCCGAGCAGCTGGGCTATCCGAAGCAGTTCACCATCTACGACCAGTCCGACAGCCGCGCCGCTGTGAAGCAGTGCATCAAGGAGCTGGAGCTGGACGAGAAGGTCTACAAGCCCAACGAGATTGCCAACCGCATCTCATCGGCCAAGAACAACCTGATTACTGCTGCCATCTATGCCAACACTACGACGGCCATAGAGCAGGACAAGATGGCCCGCAAGGGGCGCATCAGCGACATCTACAGCCTCTACGCCAAGAAGTGCAAGATCGCCGGCGCCATGGATTTCGACGACATCCTCGTCAATACCAACATCCTGCTGAGAGATTATCCGGAGGCTCTGGAGCAGATACGCAGCCGTTTCCGCTACATCCTGGTGGATGAGTACCAGGACACCAACTACGCCCAGTACGTCATCCTCCGCAGGCTGGCCGCCGGCCACCGCAACATCTGCGTGGTGGGCGACGACAGCCAGAGCATCTACGGCTTCCGCGGGGCCCGCGTGGAGAATATCCTCACGTTCCATAAAGATTACCCCGAGGCCAAGATATTCCGTCTGGAGCAGAACTACCGCTCCACCCAGACCATAGTCGACGCTGCCAACAGCCTCATCGCCCGGAACGAGCATCGTCTTGAAAAGACCTGCTTCTCGACGCAGGCGGTGGGAGAGAAGATCGAAGTGCTGAACGGCTTCACCGAGCAGGAAGAGAGCTATCTGGTCGCATCCAAGATTGTCGACCGCATCTACACGGCCAAAGCCCAGTACAGCGACTTCGCCATCCTCTACCGCACCAACGCCCAGTCCCGTTCCATCGAGGAGGCTCTCCGCAAGCGCAATCTGCCGTACCGCATTTTCGCCGGCTTCTCGTTCTACGACCGTGCCGAGGTGAAGGACATGCTGGCCTACTTCAGGCTGGCGATCAATCCTATGGACGACGAAGCCTTCCGAAGGGTTGTCAATTTCCCCGCCCGCGGCATCGGCGACACCACCCTCAATTATCTGGCGGCGCTGGCTTCCTCGAAGGGCATTTCGATGCTCGACGCGGTGATGCTGCCCGACCAGGAGCTGATGGCCGGAGGGCTGAAGTCGGCAGCCATCGGCAAGCTGAGAGGCTTCGCTGCCATGATCGTCGAGATGAACCAGAAGATGGCTGAGACCGATGCCTATGAACTGGCGCTGGAGATCGGCAACCAGTCGGGAGCGCTCATCGCCTTTAAATCCGACACTTCCATCGAGGGCCTTTCAAAGTTCCAGAATGTCGAAGCTCTCTTCAACAGCATCAAAGATTACGTCGACGAGGAGACTGAGAGCCGAGCCAACGGGGACGACTCGCTTATAGGCGACATTACCATAACCCTCGCCGAATATGTGGAGAACATCACTCTGCTGACTGCGGCTGAGCGCGACAGCGGCCAGGATGACGACAATAACAATAAGATTGCGCTGATGACGGTGCATGCCTCGAAAGGTCTGGAGTTCCCGTACGTGTTCATAGTAGGCCTCGAGGAGAATCTCTTCCCGTCGTCGATCGATTTGATGCCCGCGGATGTCGAGGAGGAGCGCAGGCTATTCTATGTGGCCCTCACCAGGGCCCAGAAAGTCGTTACCCTTTCTTACGCCAGCAACCGCATGCGCTGGGGTAAGAGCGAGAGCAATGACGTGAGCCGCTTCGTTCGCGAGATCGACAGCCGCTTCCTCACAGGCTCCGTGCCCTTCCGCTCAGGTGCCAGGGCCGCCAGCAATGTTGCGATGGGCGCAGCCTTCGCCCGTCAGTTCGGCAGCCAGAGGTACGGTTCGTATGGGCAGAATGGTTCTCAGGGAAGCTCGAACCGTCCTGGTTATGGGCAGGGCGGATCCTCGTATGGACAAGGCAGGCCTTCATATAGTCAGAACAGCTCTTCTGGATATGTAAAGCCCGCGCAGCCGTCCAGGCCGGCGCAGCCTGTCCAGCCCTCCCGTCCTTCTCCGGCGCCTTCCCGTCCGGCATCCTATACTCCGACTCCGGGTTTCACCCCCGATCCCGTCGCCTCCCTCCGCGTCGGCCAGCGCGTCGAGCACGACCGCTTCGGCTTCGGCACCATTCTCTCTTTCGACGGTGACGGCGCCGGCATGAAAGCCATCGTCAAGTTCGAAGACGGCACCACCAAGACTCTTCTGCTGAAATTTGCAAAACTTCGAGTAG
>JAFYZI010000139.1 GCA_017548725.1 Bacteroidales bacterium | reverse complement strand
ATCCCGAATATCGTGTGGCGGTAGTGCTCTGCAATAAGCCCGACGCCTTCGTTCTGCAGCGGGCGCAGAAATTTGGCGTGCCCTCAGTGGTGTTCGACAAAAGCCAGCTGGTGTGCAGCGATGATGTTACCGCTGAAGGAAAACCTTCCGTCATGTCGATTCTGAAAGAGTACGATGCATTCGCTCTGATTCTGGCCGGGTTTTTGATGAGAATCCCCTCGCAAATGATAGACGCCTGGCCCCGGAGGATAATAAACATCCATCCGGCGCTGCTTCCCAAATACGGCGGCAAAGGCATGCACGGCATGCATGTGCATGAAGCTGTCGTAGCTGCGAAAGAAGTGGAAAGCGGGATAACCATCCATCTTGTCGACGAACAGTATGACCACGGCAAGACGCTCTTCCAGGCCAAATGCGAAGTGCTGCCCTGCGACACCGCCCTTGACGTTGCGGCCAAGATCCATCTTCTCGAGCAGGCGCATTTCCCCGAGGTGGTCGACGACTATCTGAGCGCAAATTTTTAACTGACAGATGAGATCTGCAAGACTGATATCCATCCTGGCCCTGGTGGCTCTCACCATGCTCCCCATCCATGCCCAGACTCAGAAAAGGCCGAAGGGGACGCTGATGGAGTATGTCGTCATCGGCACCGATACAGTCTATGTGGATGTCCTCCCCCCGGCACGCGTCCATCCCAAGGAGTATATGAACCGCGCCGAGTGGATTCAGTATTACCAGAGGGTCCACAATTTCAGCAAGGCATATCCCTACGCCCTCTTCGTGGCAAAGACAATAAAGGAGACCGACAGCGTCTTCGTCGCCCGCGGCTATAACAAGCGCGAGCAGGACAGGTATCTCGACGAGATGAAGGAAGAGCTGCTCAAGAATTTCGACCCCATCTTCCGCCAGCTGACCCTGAAGCAGGGCATGATGATGATCCGTCTCATCGACCGCGAGGTCGGCAAGACTCCGTATGAGATCATCCAGCAATATCTGGGCAATGTAAACGCCGGTTTCTGGCAGGGTGTCGCCAAAGTTCTGAAGGGCGACATCAAGCGCGAATATGATCCCAAGGGAGAGGACCAGGACCTCGAGAAGCTGGTCCGCTACTGGCACGACGGCGAGTTCGACGACCTCTATGAATTCATCTTCGGCAAATCCCGTCCCGCCATCAAGATCCCGGACCGCTTCAAGACTCCATTCTACATGACCGTCGATACGAAGATCTCCCGCAAGGACGCCCGCAAAGCCGCCAAAGAAGAGAGGAAAAAGAAAAAGTAGCCGATTCGGGCTACTTGTCTCCGAGCAAATCGCACTACACCTTCAACCCGAAATTCACAAAGCAGATTACACCCCGTCAGAAGCCTCTGTGGAGGGGGTGGAGCTGCTTTCTGCGGCAAAATTGTCGCACAAAGCAGGTGAAAGCCCTCCCTAGGCCCCTACAGATGGGGATCGCCTGCTTTGTGAATTTCGGGTTGGCTGGCAGGGTGTGTTCTTCCGTGGATTTGGTTCAGGTCCCCGGGGTGGAATGGTGTAGGCTCCCGGGGGGAACGGTGTAGGTGTCGGGGTGTTTTGGTGTAGGTCCAATGAAATTGCTGGGACCTACCCCGTAAATAGGCTTTCCAGATACTTCCCGTGGTGTAGGTCTGGCAGTTTGTACGTGACTTACCCCAAAGTATGCTACCACCTATCCCAAAATAGGGCAGGACCTACTCCAAAGTATGGCAAGAAAAAGTAACCGTTTCGGGCTACTTGTCTCCGAGCAATACGTATGTGAGAAGCAGCTTGGGATGGCGCTTGGCGCCGTTGCCGTTGATCTGGCCTATCGCGTAGTTCATGTAGTCTACGTAATAGTAGGTCGTGGAGGAGGTGTTGGCCATGTTGTACAACGACTGGTAGTAATAGTAGTTGTTGTAGTAGTTGTTATAGCTGTTGTAGCCATAGTAGCCGTAGCCTCCGTAATATGAATACGGGTTGTAGTATGAGCCGTACATGTACGGGTCGTAGTAGTTGCTTGACGACGAGCTGGTCGTCTCCACGTATTCGAAAGGCGCTATGAGCCAGATGTTGTCCTCTTCGACGATCTTGTCTTTGTTGATGATCGAATGGATGTAATATGTTACGTCGGGGCGGTAGCAAAGCAGCGATCGGTTGATATCGCCCTTGTTGTATGTGTCATCGTAGATGGAGCCCAGCAGGGTGTAGCGCTTGATGTTGTCGGTCGTGTCAGTGCTGTAGACTGCAGGATAAAGGCCTTGCGGATAGTATTTGTCGACTTGCTTGTAGTCGCCGGGATACTCGTACGGGAATTCGAAAGTGGCCCTGGTGATGAGAATACGGCTGAGGTCGATGTTGTTCGCCTCGGCCCAGTTGTCGATGGAGCGGCGTAGCATCTTGGCGTCGATGAAAGGCTTGACGCCGGCCAGACCTTCGTAGTACAGCACCTCCTCGTTGTTGTCGGGGTCTATCTCGAGACTCTTCGAGCTGTGCTTGAACACCTGGGTGGAGAGGCCGTGGTAGATATTGCCGACGTTGAAGATGATGGTGGTGTCCCTCCTGAGATTCTGCTTGTTGAGAGAACTTACGCCAAGATATACGTCTGCCGACAGGAAGTTGTTGAGCCTGCCTCCTATTGTACCTTCGATGGGGTCGTCAGTAGTGAAATACAAGCCGTAGTGGTTCTTGATGAACAGATTCATGCTGTCCAGTTCGGCCCTTGTGCAAGATACAAGTTTCTTCGCCCACTCATGGTCGAGAGGGATGACGACAGTGTCCTTCGAAGTCAGAAGGGCGCTGCCGATGGGCTTGTGGATGTAGTCATTCTCCGAAATGCTGGAGCAGGTCACCATAGTGGTGTCCATAGCACGAGCCATGGGATATACATAGAGGTTCTGGGTGATATTGTCCTGACCTTCGGTGAACGTCTTGACATTTTCAAGGATAAGCATCAGGTAGGCGTCGATGAACCTCGGGTCAGTGCCTAAATTGATGCCGGTGTCGCTGGGAGTGATGGTGGCGGCAAGGTCCACACGGGTGAGGCCGAACTGCTCGCTGGCTATGCTGCCCATCGCATAGTAATATGACGACGACTGGATGTCGGCCGAAGACTTCATGCCGACCTGCAGGTCCAGAGTGGCTGACTCTACATAAAGATTGTTGGAAGTGGGCACAAGAGCGTCACCCAGCGTATAATTGGTTTCTATGCAAGAAGGGAAAACGAAAACGGACAGCAGCAAAACCAGGAACCCCAGCGCCGATTCAATCTTACTCAGTGACATTTGCCTGCAGTATTTGTTCGTAAAAATCATTGTATTCTTGTATGTACCCGGTGGTTTCAAGACTTATTTCCGGGCTCTGCAGGACAGGCAGCTTGCGCTCATCGACATATTGCTTCAACCCCTCGTCTACATCCTTGGAACCGTAAATCACACCGTCGGCATAACGGATGGCCAGTCGTGCAAGATTTATGCCATCGGGGGCCTTGATCGTATCCACGTCTTCGGGACCGATGCCTGCGAAAGGAATCTTTGCGGCCAGGTCGGTCTTGAAGATGTAGTTCGGCTCGTCGTACAGCGACAGGACGATCTTGCTGTCGGTGAATATGGGGTCGTTGTCGTATGCTTTCTTGAGATAGAGCGGCAAGATATGGGAGATCCAGCCCTGGCAATGCACGATGTCAGGCTTCCAGCGGAGCTTCTTCACTGTCTCGAGCACTCCTCTTGCGAAGAAAATAGCCCTCTCGTCGTTGTCCTCGAAGAAATTGCCGTCTGCATCGCAGAAAACGGCCTTGCGGTGAAAGAAGTCTTCGTTGTCAATGAAATAAACCTGCATCCTTGCAGAAGAGATGGATGCGACCTTGATTATCAGGGGCCTGTCGACGTCGTTCACGATTATGTTCATGCCGGAAAGGCGGATGACTTCGTGGAGCTGATGACGGCGCTCGTTGACCGTGCCGTAGCGCGGCATGAAGGAGCGGATCTCGCGGCCTCTCTCCTGTACACCCTGCGGGAGAAATCTGCCAACTATTGATACAGAGGACTCAGGAGAGTATGGATATATCTCTGAACTGACATATAAAACTCTTACTGGATCGCTCATTTTCAATACAAAAGATTAAGGGCAAATTCTCTACAAAGGTAATAAATATTTTTGATTATCTTTGACGCTGGAAAAAATTTGTCATGGCTTCCCAGGAAAAAAACATCATAGCCAAGAGGCTGGTTCAGTCCTATTTATCCTCGGTCATCAGCATCAGTCTGGTGCTTCTGCTGATCGCGATGGCGTCTTTCCTGGTCATCAACGCCTCTAAAGTTTCCGACTATTTCAAGGAGAACGCAGTCATCTCGGTGATCATGCATCAGAATGCCACCGAGGCTGACGCTCTTGCCCTGCAGGAGAAGATCGATGCCATGTATTGCGTGCTCAACACACAGTATATATCAAAGGAAGAGGGCACGAAGCAAATGCAGGAGCTCCTCGGAGAGGACTTCCTGAGGGTCTTCGAGGTCAATCCCATCCCCTTCTCCATCGATGTCAACGTCAAGAGCGACTATTTCAGCAAGGACTCTCTCCAGAAGGTGGCTTCGGCCATTCAGCAGCTGCCCAAGGTCCGCGAGGTGACCTACCAGGAATCTCTCATCGAGAGCCTGAACGACAACCTCCGCAAGATTGCAATAGTCATGGGCGTCGCCATCCTGCTGCTGATGTTCATCTCCTTCGCGCTGATCTGCACTACGGTGCGCCTGAACATATATGCCAAGCGTTTCACCATCCACACCATGATGCTTGTAGGAGCCAACCGCGGCTTCATCCGCAGGCCTTTCGTATGGCAGGCCTTCTGGCAGGGTGTGGCTTCGGCTGCGATCGCCTGCGCCCTGTTCACCGGCATCCTGCTGTATGCTCGCAACCGCATCGGGCCGATGGTCCAGAGCCTCTTCCAGGGGACCATTCCCATCGTGTTCGCCATAGTTTTCGTAGTGGGCATCGCGCTCTGCATCTCAGCAGCCTGGTATGTAGTGGGCCGCCTGGCCTATACTTCAAAAGATGATTTGTATTATTAGTTATGAAAAACAATAATTTCTCAGTTTCTCCCAGAGGTGTCAAGACTATCCTCATCGGGCTGATCCTTATGGTTTCCGGCTATATCCTGATGCTGGGCGGCGGCTCCGGCGACCCGGCAGTATTCAACGACGCCATGTTCGACTTCAGGCGCATGGTGGCGTCACCGGTGCTGGTGGTGCTCGGCATCGTGATAGTGATTGTAGCCATCATGAGCCGTCCGGCCGACAAGGAGGACAAATAACAATCAGATATGAGCTGGTTTGAAGCGTTTATACTCGGCATAGTCCAGGGACTGACCGAGTTCCTGCCTGTGAGCAGCAGCGGACACCTTGCCATCGGCAAGGCCCTTTTCGGCATCGAGACATCCGACCTCAGTTTCGAGGTCGCAGTGCATGCGGCAACTGTGCTGGCCACCCTCGTGGTGTTCTGGAAAGACATAGTGAAGCTGCTCCAGGATCTTTTCAAGTTCAAGATGAACGACGGCACGAAATACATCATTCTGATATTGATCTCCATGATTCCGGTGTTCATCGTCGGAATGTTCTTCAAGGACTATGTGGAGAACATCTTCGGCAGCGGACTGCTGGTAGTCGGCTGCTGCCTCGTCGTCACTGCGGCGCTGCTCTTCCTGTCCGAGACGCTGTCTGCCCGCCGTGCCGCCAAGGAGGCTGCAGAAGGCACCGCCGGAGCCGGCAAGGAGATGAGCGTCAAGTCTGCCTTGTGGATGGGTCTGGCCCAGTCGATAGCTGTGCTGCCCGGCCTTTCGCGCAGCGGCTCGACCATCGCCACCGGTCTGCTCTGCGGAGTGAAGCGCGAGGAGGTGACCCGCTTCTCTTTCCTCATGGTGCTTATCCCGATTCTGGGCGAGGCCTTTCTGGATGTGGTTGGAGGTGATTTCGCAGCCAGCAGCGTCGGGATCCTTCCGCTTGTCGTCGGCTTCGTGGCAGCATTCGTTTCAGGCCTTTTCGCCTGCAAGGTGATGATAGCCATCGTTAAGAAAGCTCGTCTGCGCTGGTTCGCGCTCTACTGCGTGCTCGTAGGCCTGGCCTGCATCATATCAACCCTCGTATAGTTTGCTGCGATGGACGTCCGCCAGGGGAAATATTATTTCACTGCCGATGTCCACATGGGCATGTCGGATGATCCGCACGGCGTGCGGGAGCAGGCTTTCCTGGACTTCCTCCGCTCACTGCCGCAGGACACTCAGAGGCTCTACCTTCTGGGGGATATCTTCGATTTCTGGATCGACTACAAGAGTGTGGCCCCCCGCGGATACGTGCGCATCCTGGCTGCACTGGCCGACCTGACCGACAGGGGCGTCCAGGTCTTTTTCTACCCCGGCAACCATGACTGGTGGGTGACCGACTATTTCGAGAAGGAGCTTGGGGTGAAGGTGGTGAAGGAGTATTGCACGGTGATGGAGCTGGACGGCAAGACTATCTGTCTGGGCCACGGCGACATGCCGCTTGCGGCCAAGGGTAAGGCCCGCCTCATCTTCCATCTGTTCCACAGCAAATTCTGGATTGCAGTCCTGAGGGCGATGCCTGTCCGTTTCATATTCTGGCTTGCCCGCACCTGGTCGGCCAGCAGCCGCAGCAAGCACAGGCCGGATCCGGACATCACCACCACCGGCCTTTACAAGTTCGCCGACAAGTTCGGCCGTGACAGAGCCGCCGCCGGCGAGCCCCCTGTCGACCTCTACATCTTCGGCCACATCCACACCCCCGCCCGGGCGCAGATCCCCAGCGGCGGCGAACTCCTCATCCTCGGCGACTGGTCCGCCGGCCCCAGCTACTTCTGTCTGTAAACACATCCGCCGCACTGTCATCCGGTCATTTCCCTGAACGCCACTCATTACCGGAACCTTTCGCTGACCGCCAGCGACCATGACCTGACCTAAAACGGTGTAGGTCCCCGAGTGTTTTGGTGTAGGTCCTATGGGATGGCGGGGACCTACCCCGCGAATCGGCCTCAAAGACACTTCCCGTGGTGTAGGTCTGGCGCTTCTCGCAGGACCTACCCCAAAGTATGCCGGGACCTACCCCAAGAGAGCCCGAGACCTACCCCAAGCATCTGTTATTTTTTGAAAAAAAAGAGTCGAAATCTTATTGGATTCTCTCGGCGAAAAGGATAACTTTGTACAAAATGCGGGAGTAATTATGGCAATTGTGAAAGCGATTGTGCGGGAGATGCCAGATGGGTCTGCCCGCCGTGTCTTCCCTTTCCATCTCAGTCTGGAAGGGCTCGAAAAAGCGATTATCTGTCGCGACGAAGACGATTATGACATCCTGGTCAAGTACTTGTTTATATGCGCTCTGAATAAGAACGTTATCGTAGCTACATATATTGTAGTGTCAAACCATTTGCATGTGGTTCTGCTGGCCGAAGATGACAAGCAAGCTATGGAATACGGCTGCGAGGTTCGCAGGAGATATGCCATGTGGTTCAGCCGGAGATATAATGAACGAATCCTGTACCATAACAGGTGCGTTGATGTCAGGCTGCTGGATACGTACTGGTATGCCCGCAATGCAATAGCCTATGTCTTCCGCAATGCTCTTGACAATGGGAGCAGCATCGATTCTTATCCCTGGTCAGGATATCGTGCTGTATTCTGTAACGGAAGATGCGCAGCAGCCACGAGACCGGTATCTTCTCTCACCAAGCGTGAGCGGGAAACCATATTCCATACAAATGATATTATCTCCACTTCAGGTTGGTTGATAGATGATACCGGACGCCTGGAACCTGCAAGTGCTTGTGACTGGAAATACGTTGAGTCTGCATTTGACAATTCTCAAGCCTTCCTCTTCAAGATTATCGGTGAAGTAAATGTTTCTCAGATGCAACAGGAACTAGTGGATGGACCTCGGACAAAGATGCTCGATGGAGAATTCTTCAAGATGATATCTTCGGTCAGCGACCGTTGGTTCGGCAAGCCGGTCTCTCAGTTAACGCTCACGGAAAAGATGCGCATGATTCCATACATCTCGCGCACGACCAACACCACTGTTCCCCAACTGGCCCGAGGTTTCGGCCTGGAGAGGGATGAAGTAGCAGATATTATTCGGAAGAACAGATAGTATCAGGTCCCGTCTTCTATGGTGCGTGTCTGGGGAAAAGGGTCGGTCTCCGGGAAAAATGATATAGTCCTCGGAGAGAATGATGCGCGTAACCGGGGGTATGATGTGGGCTCAGGTTTGTTTGAGGTAGTGCTCATGTTTTTATTGTAGATCTCGCAAGGAAATGGAGTAGGTGTAAGGGTGTTTGGGTGTAGGTCCTAGGTGGAAACGATGTAGGCTTGCACGAAAACGGTGTAGGTCTCGGGGTGTTTTGGGGTAGGTCCTATGGGATGACGGGGACCTACCCCGCGAATCGGCCTCGCAGATACTTCCCGCGGTGTAGGTCTGGCACTTCTCGCAGGACCTATCCCAAAACATGCCGGGACCTATCCCGAAACAATCTCACTTGAAGAGTCGGCGGCAGAGGTCGGGGACGTCTGAGACGGGGATGACTTCGATGGCATCGTTCTGGGAGAAGGAATCCTTCTTGTTGAAAGATGAGATGTAGATTTTCTTGAAGCCGAGCTTGGCCGCTTCGGAGATACGTCTGTCGACCTGGCTGACGGGACGGATCTCGCCGCTGAGGCCGACTTCGGCGCAGAAGCAGCTGTCGGCAGAAAGGGAAATGTCGAAATTGGAAGAGAGGATGGCGGCGATGACTGCCAGGTCGCAGGCCGGGTCGCTGATGCGCATGCCCCCGGCGATGTTCAGGAACACATCCTTGGCGCTCAGCCTGAAGCCGGCCCTTTTCTCCAGCACGGCCAGCAGCATGTTCATCTTGCGGACGTCGAAACCGGTAGCGCTGCGCTGGGGCATACCGTAAGCAGCCGAACTTACCAGCGACTGTATCTCTATCAGCAGCGGGCGCGTGCCGTCCATCATCGCAGCCACGGCGATTCCGCTGAGATTCTCCTGATGCATCGGGATAAGCATCTCGCTGGGATTGCTCACCTCCCTCAGTCCTTTGCCGGTCATCTCGAACACGGCCAGTTCGGCGGTGGAGCCGAAGCGGTTCTTTATGCTGCGCAGTATCCTGTAGGCGCCGCGGGTGTCACCCTCAAACTGCAGCACCACGTCGACGATGTGCTCCAGGATCTTCGGACCGGCGATGGCGCCGTCCTTGGTGATATGGCCGATGAGGATCACGCAGGTGTTGGTCTCCTTGGCGTAGCGGAGCAGCGCTGCGGCGCATTCGCGCACCTGCGACACACTTCCGGCCGAAGACTCTATGGCTTCGCTGAATATGGTCTGTATGGAATCGACTATAAGAAGGTCAGGATTGACTTCGGCAGCGCGGGCAAGGATGTTCTCCAGCAGGGTCTCGCTGAGCACCAGGCAGTCGCAATCGTTGCTGCCGAGCCTCTGGGCACGGAGCTTCAGCTGCCGCAGGCTCTCCTCACCGGACACGTAGAGCGTCCTGAGACCCTCGCAGCTCATGGGAATCTGCAGCGCTAGAGTGGACTTGCCGATGCCGGGTTCGCCGCCGATGAGGATCATGGAGCCGCGGACCATCCCGCCGCCCAGCAGCCTGTCGACCTCCTCAATACCAATCGAGAAGCGGCTCTCCTCGGACATGTCGATCTGTGAGAGCGGCTGGGGCCTGGCATCTTTCTCGGTGGCTACATAGGCCCTCGTGCGAGCAGGCGAAGCAGCCTTGGCAGAAGACGCAGCCTTGGGCTCCTCGACCATTGTGTTCCACTCCCCGCAGGCCGGGCACTGGCCCATCCACTTAGCATATTCATTGCCGCACGACGTGCAGTACCATACTGTCTTTACCTTTGCCATAACCTCACAAATCTGTCTTTATCGTTGAAATCCTTGAACACTTCGCTGCCGGGGAACAGAGCCGCAGTCTCGGCGGCCAGAGCCTCGTTCACCTCCATCCATAGCACGCCGTGAGGCTTGAGCAGGGCAGAAGCCCATACAGCTATGGCCTTATAGAACTTCAGAGGATCGTCGTCGGGCACGAAGAGCGCCAGAGACGGCTCCCACTTGAGCACATTGTCGCGCATTGCAGCTTTCTCGCTCTCACGGATGTACGGCGGATTGCTGACAATGACGTCGAACTTCGGCAGACCGGCGGGCGGAGCCTGCAGCACGTCGGCCAGGAAGAACACAGGCCTGACACATTTCACCCTCTGCTTGCAGGCGACAGCGAGGGCGTCGTTGCTGATGTCGCAGCCGTACACCTGGGCGTCCGGAAATTCGGAAGCGAAAGCGTAGGCCAGGCAGCCGGAGCCGGTGCAGATGTCCAGCACGTTGAAATTGTCGTCTTCGCTGGCTTCCATCACTGCCTCGGCATCATCGGCGGCCAGGGAGAACAACTGCTCCGTCTCGCCACGGGGGATCAGCACTCCTTCTTTGACGCGGATGCGCAGCCCGGCGAACATGCAGCTGCCAAGCACGTACTGCAGCGGTTTTGCGGCCATCAGTTCGTCCTCCATGGCGACAAGGCGCAGCATCTGCTCCTCGGTAATCTCCCTTTCGGGCTCGCTGAGGATTTTGTAGCGCTCGATGGCCAGCACGTTGCACACTACACTTTCGGCTATGGCTTTGGCCTCCTTCTCCGGATACAGAGACTGAAGCTTCTGCGCAAGGGCCTTTATGTAGCTGCCGACAGTCATGGCGTTATCTTGCGCTCTCTATCAGCTCGGTGAAGAAATCTTTGATGTCGATGCCGGCCACCCTTACCATCTTGGGCACGAGGCTCATGCGGGTCATACCGGGAGTGGCGTTGATCTCGAGGAAATACACTCCGTCTTCAGCCATTATGTAGTCCATCCTCACAAGGCCGGTGCAGCCCAGGTGGCGGTATATCTTTTCGGTCCAGTAGCTGATGTCGGCTTTCTGGGCGTCAGTGATCTCGGCCGGGCATACCTCTTCGCTCTTGCCGAGATACTTGGCTTCGTAGTCGAAGTATTCGTTTTCGGTGATAATCTCAGTGACGGGCAGGACAGTGACCTTGCCGCCGGAGGTGAACACGGCCTGGGTGACCTCGCGGCCAGTGACTGCCTTTTCGATGAGCAGTGTGTCGCTCTCATTGAAGGCAGCTTCGATGGCTGCGGGCATCTGAGAGGCCATCTTGACCTTGGTGACGCCGAAGCTGCTGCCGCCGTCGGAAGGCTTCACGAAGACGGGGAGTGAGAGCTTTGCGATGATTGCATCCACATCGTAGAACTCACCTTTGTGCAGGAACACGTCCTCTGCCATCTTGACGCCGGTGTCGCGGAGGAAGGTCTTGCAGGAATATTTGTTAAAAGCCACCGTGCATACGAATGACGAGCAGGTCGTCACCGGGATGCCCATCATCTCGAAGTAGCCCTGCAGAAGGCCGTTCTCGCCGGGGATGCCGTGGATCATGATGCAGGCCACGTCGAAGCGGACGCCGTTGCACGAGAATGTGCCTTTGTCAACCGCTCCGAGCACCCTCATCTTCTCGTTGGTGTCATCTTCCCAGTCGATCAGCAGCCAGTTGTCTGCATTGAAAAGGACTTCGTAAACTTCGTATTTGTCTCTGTCTATCGAGGCTGCGGCGTACCTGCCGCTCAAAATAGAAATATCTCTCTCGGAAGAAGTTCCTCCGTAAATTACTGCTACGCGTTTTTTCATCTTGCTAATTAAAGAAATCGTCTTCTGCATCAGTCGAGCCGCCGGCTGAAAGGTCGTCGTCGCCACCTGTGCAGGCCAGGCTCATGCTCCAGCCGACAGGGGGAACAAAGCTCTCGCCGTTGCGGATGCCGATGCTCGGGTCGGCAATCACCTTCTGCATGAAAATACCCCATATAGGAAGAGCCATGTAGGAGCCACCACCGTAGGCCAGGCTCTCGAAGTGCACCTGACGGTCCTCGGCGCCCACCCACACACCGGCGGTAAGCTTCGGGATATAGCCGATGAACCAACCGTCGCTCTGGTCGTTGGTGGTACCCGTCTTGCCGGCGGCACCTTCGATGCCGTATTTCCAGCGCAGACGGCTTGCCGTACCCTCATTCACGACGCCCTGCATCAGGTTCACCATCAGGTAAGCTGTAGGGTCGCTGATGGCCTCGCGCTTGCGGGTGGTGAAGTTCGCCAGCAGGTTGCCGGAATTGTCCTCGATGCGCTCCACGAAATATGAATTGACGAACACGCCCCTTGAAGGATAGGTGTTGTAAGCCGACACCATCTCCATCACCGACATGTCGCAGCTGCCCACGCAAAGCGAGTAGACAGGGTCCATGTAGCTGCTGATGCCGAGCTTGCGGCACATGTCGACCATGGCCTCCGGGCCGAACTGTTTCATCAGGTATGCGGAGATATTGTTGGAGCTGTGGGTAAGGCCCCATTTGAGGGTCACAGTATTGCCGATGTATTCATTCTTGTCGGTACTCTTCGGGGTCCAGACGTTGCCGTCGGGGAGCACGAAGCTGTAAGGGATGTTGACCACCTTGTTGCAGGGAGTGTAACCCTCCTGCATCGCCAGGGTGTAGAGGAAAGGTTTGATGGTGGAACCCACCTGGCGGTATCCCTGCCCTGCGTTGTCATATTTGAAATATCTGTAGTCCGGACCGCCGACATAGGCCTTCACCTTGCCGGTGTTCGGCTCGACAGCCACGAAGGCAGCCCTGAGAAACGACTTGTAATACTTGATGGAGTCGTTGGGGGTCATGACAGTGTCAATGTATCCCTTCTTGTTCCATGAGAACACTCTCATCTGGGTCGGCACGTCGAACGACTTCATGATATCGCTTTCAGACACGCCGGCTTTCTTCATGCTGGTGTAGCGGTCGCTCCAGCGGCGGCCTTGCTGCATCACGCGTTCGATGGTGGCCTGGTCTACGCTGTTAGAGAAAGGCTTGTTGCGCTTGCCGCGCTGGTCGCTGAAGAACAGCGGCTGCAGGTCTTCGCCGAGATGCTCCTTGATAGCCTCCTCGGCATATTTCTGCATGCGCGAATCAATAGTGGTATAGATGCGCAGGCCGTCCTTGTCGAGATTGTAGCTGCTGCCGTCAGGCTTGGTGTTCTTGTTGAGCCAGCCGTAGAGCGGATCTTCTACCCAGCGGACGGAATCTCTGCGGTAGTCCTCGACCTGGGTGTATGAAGAGCGTTTCGGCTTGGTGGCGTTCATGGTCTTGCGCAGCATGTCCCTGAAGTAAGAGCCGATGCCGGCGTTGTGGTCCTGGCGCTGGTAAGAGAGTACGATGGGCAGGGCGGTGATGGAGTCGCACTCGGCTTTGGTGAGATAACCGTACTTCTGCATCTGGCGCAGCACGTGGTTGCGGCGCTCCAGAGACTGCTCCGGGTTGACGGCCGGGTTGTAGCGGGTCGGCTTGTTGACGATGCCCACCAGGCAGGCGCTCTCCTCTACCAGCAAGTCTCCGGTCTTCTTGTCGAAGTATGTGCGCGCGGCCGTGTTGATGCCGTACGCTTCGCTGCCGAAGAATACCGCGTTCAGATACATGGTCACGATCTCGTCCTTGGTGTAGTTGCGCTCCAGCTTGACAGCCGTAATCCACTCCTTGAACTTGTTCTTTATAAGCTTGAAGTATTTGGCTCCGGGGAAGCGGGAAGTGGCTTCGTCGCGCGGGAATAGTGTCTTGGCCAGCTGCTGGGTGATGGTGCTGCCGCCGCCCTGGCTGGAATTGCGCATCATGATGGTCTTCACGGCCACGCGGGCCAGCGAGCGGAAGTCGATGCCGGAATGCTTGCGGAAGCGCGCATCCTCAGTGGCGATAGCCGCGTCGACAAGCGACTTGGGAAGCTCTTCGAAGGTTACGTAAGAGCGGTTCTCGATGTGGTATGTATTGAAAACTTCGCCGTCGCAGCTGATGAGCTGGGTGGCGAGGTTGGTCTTGGGATTTTCCAGTTCTTCAAATGACGGGATCTCTGCGAAAGCGCCCACCAGAAGCAGGCAGAGCGCCAGTATCACAAACGGCGCCGCAAGCAGTATCCACCACCATTTGACTATTTTTTTCTTGGTTTCAAGCTTCATTTCGGAATAGGTTTGAAGTGCGAATTTAGCAATTAAATTTGGATTATACCTCTATTTATACTTTACTTTGCGCCTCTTAAAAATCGTCGCCATGGGAGAAAATCTTGTCATAGTCGAGTCGCCTGCAAAAGCTAAGACCATCGAAAAATTCCTTGGAAAAGGATATTCCGTCAAATCCAGCTTCGGTCACATCCGTGACCTTTCGAAGAAGCAACTCGGTGTGGATGTGGAGCATGGCTTCACACCGCACTACGAGATTTCCGCCGACAAGAAGAAGCTCGTGACCGAGCTCAAAAAAGATGCCGCAAATGCTTCTATGGTATGGCTCGCATCCGATGAAGACCGCGAGGGAGAGGCCATTGCATGGCATCTGTTCGAGACTCTCGGTCTCGACGGCAATAAGACCAAGCGCATCGCTTTCCACGAGATTACGAAGAACGCCATCCTGGAAGCCATCGAGTCTCCCCGCGACATCGACATGAACCTTGTCAACGCTCAGCAGGCCCGCCGCATCCTTGACCGTCTGGTAGGCTTCGAGCTCTCGCCCATCCTCTGGAAGAAGGTCCAGCCCAAGCTCTCTGCCGGCCGCGTGCAGTCTGTCGCCGTAAGGCTCATCGTAGACAAGGAAAGGGAGATTTCAGCGTTCAATCCCTCTTCATTCTATAAGGTAGAAGGCACTTTCGTCCCGGAAGGCCTCAAGAACAGGATCAAGGGTAGCGTAGACAAGAAATTCGCCAATGAGAAAGAGGCCGTGGCCTTCCTCGAGAGCTGCAAGAACGCCGTTTTCAGCGTCGCATCCGTTGACAAGAAAGAGCTGACCCGCACTCCGGCCGCTCCTTTCACCACCTCCCTGCTGCAGCAGGAGGCTTCCCGCAAGCTCGGCTTCTCGGTGAGCCAGACCATGACCATTGCCCAGAGGCTTTACGAAGCTGGTCTTATCACCTACATGCGTACCGACTCTGTCAATCTGTCGTCGCTCGCAATCAATGCCGCCAAGGCGTTCATCGTCGGCGAGTACGGCGAGGAATATTCTAAGCCCCGCAAGTACAAGACCCGCACCAAGGGAGCTCAGGAAGCCCACGAAGCCATCCGCCCCACCTATATCCAGAACGTCACCATCGACGGCAACGCCAACGAGAAGAAGCTCTACAACCTCATCTGGAAGCGCACCATCGCCAGCCAGATGGCCGATGCGGTCCTCGAGAAGACAACAGTCGACATCAAGGCCGCCGGCGTGGCAGAGCCGTTCGTCGCAGAGGCTGAGAAAGTGATCTTCGACGGCTTCCTCAAAGTATATATAGAAGGCACTGACGACGACGAGACCACTGAGGAAATCACCCTCATGCCCGCCATCTCCAAAGGCCAGAAGATGGACCAGAAAGAGATCGACGCTGTGGAGCGCTTCACCCTGAGGCCTGCGAGGTACACCGAGGCCAGTCTGGTCAAGAAGCTTGAAGAGCTCGGCATCGGCCGTCCTTCGACCTACGCCCCGACCATCTCCACCATCATGAAGCGCGGTTACGTGACCAAGGGCGACAGCAAGGGTGAGAGCCGCAAATACAACATCTATACGCTCAAGGGTGACAGCATCGCCAGCCAGACCAAGTCTGAAACTGTCGGCAAGGAGAAGGGCAAGCTGTTCGCAGAGAACATCGGAATGGTGGTGACTGACTATCTGGACGAGAATTTCCAGTCAATCATGGACTACGGTTTCACCGCCCAGGTGGAGCAGGACTTCGACGACATCGCCAACGGCAAGAGGGTTTGGAACGAAGTGATCAGCGACTTCTACACTGATTTCCACAATACCGTAGAGGAGAAGCTCAGCGACAGGGCCCATACCCATGCTGAGCGACGCATCGGCATCGACCCGGCCAGCGGCAAGGTGCTCATCGCCCGTATGGGACGCTTCGGCCCGCTGGTGCAGAAAGGTGAGAACGACGACCCCGACAAGCAGTTCGCCAGCCTCAAGAAAGGCCAGCTGATCGAGAATATCACCGTCGAGGAAGCTGCCAAGCAGTTCGAGCTGCCGCGCACCGTCGGCACTTACGACGGCATGACCATCACCGCCGCCATCGGACGTTTCGGTCCGTATATCAAATACGGTTCGAACTATGTGTCACTGGGCAAGAACTTCGACCCCATCCAGATTACGGAAGATGAGGCGATCGCTCTGATCGAGGACCACAAGCAGAAGGAGATCAAGAAGCACATCGCCAGCTTCGGCGACATCGAAGTGCTTAACGGCCGTTTCGGTCCCTACATCAAGCAGGGCAAGAACAACTACAAGATCCCGAAAAGCATCAACCCCGAGACTCTCGACGAAGCCGCCTGCAAAGCCATCATCGCAAAAGCCGAAAAACACAAATAACAGTATATGATCTCTCACCAGCTCGACCCGACGGACCGCAGGATCCTGTCATTCCTGATCAAGAACGCAAGGCTTCCTTATCTTGAGATTGCCCGCGAATGCGGCATCTCCGGCGCAGCCATCCACCAGCGTGTGCACAAGATGGAGCAGATGGGTATCATCACCGGCTCCAGGCTTCTCGTCAAGCCGCAGGCGCTCGGCCTGAACGTATGCGCTTTCATCGGCGTGAGCCTCTCCCGGGCCAACGCCTATTCACAGGTTATCGCCGCCCTCGAGCAGATTTCAGAGATCGTGGAGTGCCACTTCATCACCGGCAACCACGCCCTCATGCTCAAGATCTACTGCAAGGACAACGACCATCTGATGCACGTGCTCATCGACACCATCCAGAACATAGACGGCGTCGAGCGCACCGAGACCTGGATCTCTCTCGAAGAAGCCATCGAAAGGCAAGTGTCCATCAACGACACCAGAGTCGTCAGGTCAAAATCTCCCGCAGCAAAGAAAGACCCCCGCAAGAAAATTTCAAAGTAGCCCGAACCCGTATCCTTCCCCAAGGAACGAGCATAATTTCTCCGGGCACTGTCACCATTCCCCCGGCACGCGCCTCATTCCCCCAGGCTAGTTGCGTGGAATAACCTAACCTTTGGGATAGGTCTTGGCATACTTTGGGGTAGGTCCTGCGAGAAGTGCCAGACCTACACCGCGGGAAGTATCTGCGAGGCTGATTCGCGGGGTAGGTCCCCGCCATCCCATAGGACCTACCCCATAACACCCGGGGACCTACACCGTTAAAGTAGCGCTTCGGCGAGGCGGAGGTCGTCGGGGGTGGTGATTTTGACGTTGTAGCGGAGGCCTTCGACGGTTTTTATCGGGAAGCCGGCTTTCTGCACCACGGTAAGGTCGTCGGTGAAGGAGGTGTCGTAACTCTGGGCGTACGCTTTGCGGAGGATTTCGGAACGGAAGACCTGAGGGGTCTGGACCGCAACGAAGCGGCTGCGGTCGGCGGGCACTGTGCCGTCGACTGTGAGCTCCCTGATGCTCTCCACCAGGGGCACTACCGGAGCAACTGCGCCGCACTTGTCAGCCTCCTCGAAAAGGCTCTCGAGGAACTCTGGAGTGACGAAGGGACGGACCCCGTCGTGGACTGCCACAAGCGCCCCTTCGGGGACATATTCCAGAGCATTCTTGACAGAATGGAAACGGGTGAAACCACCGGTGGGCAGAGTGTACCTCTGCAGGAAGCCGCTGCGACGGCAGTAGTCTTTCCAATATTCCTTGTATTCGTCTGACAGAACGACGATTATCTCCACCGGAGAGCTCATCGCAAGGAACTTCTCAATGGTGTGGCGCAAGAGCGGTTTGCCGGCAATTTCAATAAATTGCTTGGGTAATTTTGAATTCATCCTCGACCCCGAACCGGCAGCCACAATCACAGCGTATTTTTTTCTTTCCATTTGTCAATAACTTGTCTACAAAGTTAACTTTTAATTATCCATTATTCACTACTTTTGCGTGAATAAGATTATACCATGGCATCAGAATTAAAAAAGATTTCATCTGCCCTCATTTCCGTATTTTACAAAGACGGTATCGAAGAGATTGCCGACCTTCTGTCGAAAGGCGGCGTAGCCTTGTATTCCACCGGAGGAACCTACGATTTCCTGGCCGGCAAAGGCTATAAGGTAACCAAAGTTGAAGACGTCACAGGATATCCGTCAATCCTCGGAGGAAGGGTGAAAACCCTGCATCCCAAAGTTTTCGGCGGCATCCTCGCAAGGCGCGACAATCCCGGCGACCGTGAGCAGATGCAGCAATACGAAATACCCGCCCTGGACCTCGTCATCGTCGACCTCTATCCCTTCGAGGAGTATGTCGCCAAGGGCGCAACCCATCAGGAAATTATCGAAAAGATCGACATCGGCGGCATCAGCCTCATCCGCGCCGCCGCGAAGAACTATAAAGACGTGGTCATCGTGCCCTGCAAGGACTGCTACGGCAAGCTGGCCGGCCTGCTCAAGGAGAAAAACTGCTGCACCAGCGAGGAAGACAGGCTTTCATTCGCCAAATACGCCTTCTCAGTCAGCAGTTCATACGACACTGCCATCTTCAACTACCTCAACAGCGACGGCGAAGTGGACATGTTCTCGAGGAGCTACGCCAGCTCTACACACCTGCGCTACGGCGAGAACCCTCACCAGCACGCAGCCTTCTACGGCGACGCCTCCACCCTTCCCGAGCAGCTTCACGGCAAGGAGATTTCTTACAACAACCTGCTTGACATCGAGGCCGCAGTAGAGCTGATCTCCGACTTCAAGGAGCCCACCGTAGCCATCATCAAGCACAACAACGCCTGCGGCTGCGCCACCAGGAGCACTGTCCTCGAGGCCTGGAAAGACGCCCTGGCCGGCGACCCCGTGTCTGCCTTCGGAGGCATCATCATCACCAACGTGCCCGTCGACGAAGCTGCCGCAGAAGAGATCAACAAGATATTCTTCGAGGTGATCATCGCTCCGGAGTATTCTCCCGCAGCCCTCGAGATCCTCAAGCAGAAGAAAAACCGCATCATCATGGTCAACCGCAAGACCGTTCCTTCTGCCATCAAGTTCCGCTCTATGCTGGGCGGAGCCCTCGTGCAGGAAAGGGACAGCAAGAGCGAGACTCCGGCCGACCTCAAGCCTGTCACCAAGGTTGTCCCGACCGACGCCCAGGTTGCAGACCTGCTGTTTGCCAACAAGCTTGTGAAGCACTCTAAGTCCAACTCGATAGTGCTTGCCAAGGACGGCATGCTGCTCGCCAGCGGAGTGGGCCAGACTTCAAGGGTAGACGCCCTCAAGCAGGCCATAGCCAAAGCCCTCAGCTTCGGCTTCGACCTCAAGGGCGCCGTCATGGCTTCCGACGCCTTCTTCCCCTTCCCCGACTGCGTCGAGATCGCAGACCAGGCCGGCATCACCGCCGTCATCCACCCGGGCGGCAGCATCAGGGACCAGGAGAGCGTAGATTACTGCGACAATCACGGCATGGCTATGGTGATTACAGGATTCAGACATTTCAAACACTAGACAACTATTATAAATCGATATGGCATTCTCGTTTCTAACTCAAGAACTTGCTATTGACCTTGGCACCGCAAACATAGTCATCTTCATGAACGACAAGAAGGTGATCGACGAGCCCTCTATCGTAGCGATAGACATCCCCACGAACAAGCCTATCGCCGTGGGCACCCAGGCCAAGCTCATGCACGAACGCACCAACCCCACGATCCGTACCGTCAGACCTCTGAGGGACGGCGTAATCGCAGACTTCGAAGCTGCAGAGATCATGCTCAGGGAGTTCATCAAGATGATCAACCGCAAGCGCACCCTCTTCGCTCCGAACCTCAAGATCGTAGTCAGCATCCCCAAGGGAAGTACCGAAGTTGAGATCAGAGCCGTCCGCGACTCCTGCGAACATGCCGGCGGCCGCGACGTCTACATGATGTTCGAGCCTATGGCCGCTGCGCTCGGCATCGGCCTTGACGTCACCGCTCCTTCAGGCAACATGGTAGTCGACATCGGAGGTGGTACCACCGAAGTGGCCGTCATCTCTCTCGGCGGCATCGTGGCCAGCGAGAGCATCCGCACCGCAGGCGACGTCTTCACCAGCGACATCCAGCAGTACATGCGTCAGCAGCACAACATCCGCGTCGGCGAGATCACTGCCGAGGACATCAAGATCAAGATCGGCGCTGCCATCTCAGAGCTTGACGAGACTCCGGACCCGTACATCGTGAACGGTCCTAACCTGATGACCGCCCACCCCGTAGAGGCCGAGGTTACCTCCCAGGAGATTGCCCACTGCCTCGACAAGTCGCTTGTCAGGCTGGAGACAGCTATCCTCACAGTGCTCGAGAAGACTCCGCCGGAGCTTTATGCCGACATCGTCCACAAGGGTATCTTCCTGACCGGCGGCGGCGCCCTGCTCAAGGGTCTCGACCAGAGGCTTGCCAGAAAGATCAACATCCCGTTCCATGTTTCCGAGGACCCGCTCCGCGCGGTTGCCCGCGGCACATGCCAGGCTCTCAAGAACACATCAACATATAAATTCCTGTTCAGATGACAGGACGCCCCGCTCTTGTACGCATCGCAATAAATATCGTGGTATTCATTGCACTGGAGGTGCTGTGTCTGGTTATGATAGCCAACAACAGCGTCGTGCAGCGGTACAAGATCCTCGGGGCAATACGCGAAGCCCAGTCTGCCTTGTGGCACAGGACGAGCGAGATAGGTTCTTATTTTTCTCTCAAGAAAGACAACCGCCTGCTGGTTCAGGAGAATGTCGACCTGCAGCGCCAGCTCAACATGTACAAAGCCATGTCCGCAAAACCGGACACGGCTTTTGTGCATCCTGCCGGCCTCTATTCTTACATGGCGGCGGACATAGTCAAGAGCACCCGCGGCAAGCAGCATAACTACATGCTTATCGACAAGGGCACCCGGGCGGGAGTCTCGGAAGGGATGGGCGTGGTCACAGCGAACGGCATCGTGGGCATTATCGACGCCGTGAGCGACAACTATTCTTATGTCATTTCGTTCCTGAACACCGAGCAGTCGGTGAGCGCCCGCCTGACCAAGAGCGACCATTTCGGGCTGCTGCGCTGGGAAGGCGTCAACCCCCACAAGGCTACCCTGACCGAGATCTCCCTGAACTGCGGAGCCGCAGTCGGCGACACCGTGGCCACCAGCGGACACTCCAGCATCTTCCCTGCTGACATCCCTATCGGAGTCATCAGCAAGATCAAACCTGTCAGCGGCCTCTACCTGAGCCTGGAGATCGACTTGTTCCAGGATTTCAACTCGCTGCGCCACGTGTATATCGTAGCGAACAAGGACCGCAAGGAAATTGACGAACTTGAACTTGAAGAAGGAGAAGGGCGATGAAAGACAACTGGGGACGATTCATGTTTTTCGCGACGCTGCTGATCATCCAGATAGTGCTGTCGAAATATGCCAATGTCGGCCCGTACATCTATCTGTGCTGCCTGCCGCTGATCGTCATCTATCTCCCGCTCTATCAGGAGACCTTCCTGTCGATGCTCATCGCCTTTGGCTGCGGACTGGCCGTGGACGTCCTCTGCGACGGCATAGTCGGCCTGAATGCGGCCGCGTCGGTGGCACTGGCCGCCGTCCGCAAGCCGCTGTTCGCCGCTTTCTTCACAAGGGACAACCTTGAGAGGGCCGTCATCCCTACCATCCACGAGACAGGCGTCATGCGTCACATCAATTACATCTTCATTTCCCTGCTTATCTATTTCATAGTCTACATCTGTCTCGACTCGGTAGGCATGGAAAGCCTGCAGACCACCCTGCTCAGGCTTGTACTCAGCTGCGCGGCCAACCTCGTCCTTGTTCTCGCCATAGATTATTTCATGTTCAACTCGAGGAGGTAAGGCATGTCACTATCCGTCAGCAGAAAGAACATCCTCATCGCTGCGATTGCCATTGCATTCCTGGCAGTCATCAGCAGGCTGTTCTACGTGCAGATAATAGAGGACAAATACCGCATCAACGCCGAGAACAACGCGCTGAAATACAAAGTCAACTACCCTGCCCGCGGCCGTATCCTCGACCGCAACGGGGAGATAATGGTCGACAACAAGATTATCTACGACCTCGAGGTTACGCCCATCGACGTGCAGCCTTTCGACACCCTGGCCTTCTGTGAGATATTCAATCTCGACGAGGAGTTCGTCAAGGAGCGCTTCGACTATTACCGGCGCTACCGCTCGAGGATCGGCTTCAGCTCGGTCTCATTCCTGAAGCAGATTCCGGGCGAGATGTACGACAAGTTCGCTGAGAAGAGCTATTTGTTCCCCGGCTTCGACGCCGTCATCAGGACGGCCCGCGACTATCCGGTGAACTCCGGCGGCAACCTGCTGGGCTACATCAGCGAAGTGGACCAGAACTTCCTGAACAGCCACGAGGGCTATGTGATGGGCGATTTCGCGGGCAAGACCGGCATGGAGATGGCTTTCGAAGACCGCCTCAAGGGCGAGAAAGGCTTTGAAATCTTCCTGCGCGACGCCCACAACCGCATCCAGGAGCATTATATGGACGGCGAATACGACAAGGAGGCCATCGGCGGCAGCGATGTGATGACCACCATCGACCTGCACCTGCAGGCATACGGCCAGCAGCTGATGCAGAACAAGGTGGGTTCCGTGGTGGCCATCGAGCCTTCTACCGGAGAGATTCTGGCCATGGTGTCCAGCCCCGGCATCGACGTTTCGCAGCTGGCCGAGATCAACAAATACTACTCGGAGCTGATCAACGACCCTTACAAGCCCATGTTCAACCGCGCAGTGCAGTCGGCCCAGCCGCCGGGTTCCGTCTTCAAGGTGGTGAACGGCCTGATCGGACTGCAGGAGGGCGTACTTACCCCTGACACGAAATATCCCTGCCATGCCGGCTACCAGGTGGGAAGGGTGAAGCTGGGCTGCCACAACCACGTCTCTCCCATCGACATGTATCAGTCGCTGATGATGTCCTGCAATGCATACTACTGCTATGTGTTCCGCAACATCATCGACAATCCCAAGTACGGCAGCGTGGGCGAGGCCTTCGACAAGTGGAGGGAATATGTGACTTCGTTCGGCTTCGGCACCAAGCTCGGCAGCGACATTCCCTACGAGCTGGCCGGCAACGTGCCGAGCAGAGCCACTTACGACAGGCTGCACGGCAAGGACCGCTGGAGGTCGCTCTCCATCATCTCGCTGTCGATCGGCCAGGGAGAGCTGGGCTGCACGCCGCTCCACCTCGCCAACATGTGCGCCACGGTGGCCAACAGGGGCTACTACTACATCCCCCACTATATCAAAGACAAGCCCGAGGATGCTGTGGACAGCACCTACAACGTATACACCACCCGCCACTACACCATGGTCGACACCACCTATTTCCCCGAAGTCGT
>JAFYZI010000138.1 GCA_017548725.1 Bacteroidales bacterium | reverse complement strand
GACGAAGGTCCCAGCGTGCCCCACGAGGGCGTATGGCACGACACCGCCGTGGCTTCGCACTACGATACATTCTACAGCAACCGCTACCTCACCACCTCGTCCATGCGCAAGCTCTACGATGCGCTGGGAACGGTGCCGTTCGAGCATGTGATCATCCTTGTGAACACTCCGCTCTATGGCGGCGGAGGTATCTACAACAATATGTCTGTGGCCTGCAGCGACCATCCCACCTCTGGCATCGTCTTCGTTCATGAGTTCGGGCATGCCTTCGCCGGCCTGGCTGACGAGTATGCCTACGACGAGTACGATCCGTTCTATCCCGCCGACACTGAGCCGTGGGAGCCTAATATCACTACGCTGAAAGATTTCAGCAGCAAATGGGAGGATATGCTTCCCGCCGGAACGCCTGTCCCGACGGCAGCGGATGCTCTGCTGGACAGCGTCGACGTGCGCAAAGTATGGAGTATGCTCTCGCCTGAGTTGCGTGCCGAGTTAAATGAGCAGCTTGGAGTCTATGAGGGCGCCGGCAACTGTTCCCACGGCGTCTACCGCCCCGCCCAGGTGTGCCGCATGCGCATCAACGAGTGCGACAGCTTCTGTCCCGTCTGCCGCAGAGCCATAGTTCGTACTATAGAATTCTATACTAGGTAAGACCAGAGCGCGTAGCACATTTATTCTCTTTTTCTTGACGTATTTTGAGCACTTTTGAGTTATATAGATAGATAATGATAATACAGCCGTGAATCCCTTGCTTTTCCGTATGCTGCGAGACAATGAGGTGCGAGTCCATGAGCTCAACTACCTCTTCTGGGAGTGCACCACCCGGTGCAACTTCCGATGCCGTCATTGCGGCAGCGACTGCGGCATTGCGGAGCGTGGTAAGGACATGCCCCTTGAGGATTTCCTGGCGGCGGTGGATACCATACCGAAGGAGTCTATACCTAAGAACTTTACGGTTGTTCTCACCGGCGGTGAGCCTCTGCTGCGGCCGGATATCCTTGAAATAGGGAAGGAGCTCCGCAGCCGGGGACTGCAGTGGGGCATCGTCTCCAACGGCTGGCTTTACGATGACGAGATGCACCTGAAGCTGGTGGATGCAGGGATGGGCGCAGTCACGGTGAGCCTGGACGGTCTGGAAGCGAGCCACGAATGGATGCGCGGCATCCCGGGCAGCTACGGCAGGGCTCTGAGGGCCATCGGCGCTTTCGCCCGCGACCCGCGTCTGAACAGCGACGTGGTGACAGGCGTCAACAAGCGCAACATAGGCGAGCTGCCCCAGATGTACGAAGTGCTTTGCGGCCTCGGGTTGAAGCAGTGGCGTCTGTTTACCGTGATTCCCATAGGCAGGGCAGCCGGCGACCCTGAGATGTTTCTATCCGATGAAGAGTTCGTATCTCTTATGGAATTCATAAAGCAGAAGCGCACGCAGGGCGGTCCGATGCGCGTCACATTCAGTTGCGAGGGTTATCTGGGACGCTATGAGGAACAGGTCCGCGACGGCCGCTTCTTCTGCCACGCCGGAGTCAACATCGCTTCTGTCCTGGCCGACGGCCGCATCTGCGCCTGTCCCAACATTGACCGGGACCGCTTCAGCCAAGGCAACATCTATCAGGACAATCTGTGGCAGGTATGGCAGGAACGCTTCCAGCCGTTCAGAGATCGCAGTTGGGCCCGTACAGGGCGGTGCGAAAAATGCAGGGAATGGCGCAACTGCCTCGGCGGCGGGATGCACAACTGGCATGGAGACTGTGCGGATGCTCTTCAGTGTCATTATTCAAAGACTTTGGAAAACATTTAAAATAACAGATACTATGAAATGGTTTCGCAATCTTCTTAAAGGCTTGTCCCTTACTACAGCGCTTTTTGTGGTGCAGGCCTGCTATGGTACACCCCAGGGTTCGTGGTTCGGTGAACGCGGAGTGGCGCCGATGACATTCTCACTGGTCGCCGAAGATACTGGTGCGCCGATAGAGGGCATACTTGTCAAGGGTGTAGCCACTCAGGAATTCGACAATGATTCTGCCGCAGAACTTGGTGTCACGGGTGCCGACGGCAAGTGCGATGTCGCCATTCCATATCTGAGAGATTATGAAGGCCCGTTCCTGACTTTCGAGGATCCGACCGGCAAGTATGCCGCAAAGGACACTACCCTTGCAGACCTCAGGGAGCGGGAGATTGTTATCAAACTCAGCCATAAGTAATGAGGCGTCTCTTGGCGATAGCAGTCCTGATGGGGATTGTATTTGGCGCATCTGCCCAGGAGTCCTCTTTCCAGAAGAGATACTCCATAGAAGTCGGCACCGGGATACCGCCGCTTTATATGGACTATATGACCACGGCCGACCGTTTGGCGGAAAGAGGCATGTCAATCGACAAGGAGAGCGCCTTCTATCCGGTAGTCAGTCTGTCCGGAGTGATGAGTGTTTCCGATAAGAATGAGTTCACGCTGACGATAGGAACCTCGTGGTGCCATCACAAGGTGATACAGTATTCAGTTTTCGGCATCGATCCTAACGGGAAACCAAGGTACAACTTGCATGACGGTAAGCCTGCAGGATGGATGAATTCATCTCTCCAGTGGTCGGTCAATCTTAACTGGAGGCATCTGTGGAATCCGGAGAATATGGCGACCTTCTACAGCGGGCTGGGCATCGGCTATTCGCCGGCTCTCGGTCCTATTCCTGTGCCGACCCTGACACCTGTTGCACTACGTGTCGGCGGCGATCATTTCTACGGCTTTATAGAATGCACCATCGGCGCTGTGGCCACTTTCGCTCACGGTGGACTGGGGTGGAGGTTCTAGGCGGAAGATTGGCGGAAATGTGTCAAAATAGTGGGTGTGTCGTTTTATTTGTAAAAATGGGACAGCTATATAAATAAGGTGGAACCCGGTTTTCCCGCAGCTGGGGCCATATTTGTTTAAAATTAGACAAATATGGAAAAACTGTATTATGTAAAGCCTGAAACACAGGTGTTTGAAGTCGAGACACAAGGCGT
>JAFYZI010000137.1 GCA_017548725.1 Bacteroidales bacterium | reverse complement strand
GCAACAGGATATCCTGCCCCAGACCCAGTGCAATCAAGACGCGGAAATAGGCTCCCATCGCCACTCCTTCATCTCCTTTTTCGATCTTGACAAGTGTCCCACGCGCAATGCCTGCGCGTTCCGCAATCTGTTCCGACGACAGGTCCCTACGGAGCCGGGCGAATCTGATTTGCTCGCCCAAAGTTTCCAGCATGCGGGCGTAAGAAGGAAGCAACTGCCTTTTCATCTCTTATAATGTTATTTATTATGAACAAAAGCACACGTTATTGTTCAAAATAACAAACATTATGACAACTATTTGAAAAAGTGTTCTCTTTCGCCAAGTAGTTTTCCTCAAACAAGCGAGGAGGGCCTTCCACAGAGCCCCCCGCAGCGCCACTTCCGCCTTTCCGGCCTCGAAATGAATGAATTGGAGCGGCTTTTAATCGACAATACCGATGTGAACCGTGATAGCCAGTACATCCCCAAGGGCACGGACTTCAGCGAGCAGACTGATGAGATACTTGCCGAGATAGAATGGAAACTGAACCACAGGCCCCGTAAGTCTTTGGCTTACAGGACACCGTTGGAATATTGTAAACAATTATTTGAATTTGACTTTTGAAGTGTGTTGCACTTCTAATTAGAATTCACCGTCTGTCCGTCTGGCATATCCCGCCAACTAATCTTTTCAAATATCATTCAAACCCTGCCGTCCTCCAAGGATTCGGCAGGGTTTGTTTTTGCCTCCCGGCCACAGAATGGACGAGAGTGCCCATTTGTCAATTCTGTGTCCAGAAAATGAGTTGGCTTTAGCTGCAATAACAAAGGTGGATGGCTGTCGACGGCTACGTCAGCGTCCCCATACGCGACGATAGTGCGCACGAACCCTCTCGACCTTGCCAAATGCACTTATATGCATTCAGCTAAGTATCAGAAAAAAGGCATTTCAGATGGGGCTGAAATGCCTTCTAATGTGAGACTCTCATTTGGAGATGTATCCTCATCGTATGTATACTGCAAATATAGAACAGTTTTTTCTTTGCGGCAAGTTTGTTTTACAGAAAAGGATTGCAAATTTCACCCCTCGCGCTGGTCACTTATATACGCTTACCGCATTCAAAGAGAATTGACAATTAGCGCAATATATACTTCTTTTTGCGTATATTTGTTACAACACCTATCAGCCAAACAAACCTAAAACAGATAACATATGAAACGAATTTTCATTTTCGTGATGATGCTTGCAGCCTTTTCGGCATCAGCACAGCAAAGGAACAACGTCGTGCCGTCTTTTGCCGGCGCCGTTGAAGATTTCAAGCCCAATGTTACCAACCAGAGGGGACACCAGTATCCGATGGTCAACTCTCAGGGTGCAGTACGCGCGCAGCTCCGTGCTCCGCAGGCCAATTCTGTCCAGCTGGACATCGGCGGCGTAAGGTACGAGATGGTAAAAGATGAAAATGGTGTATGGACCGGTACTTCCAATCCTCAGGATGTCGGCTTCCACTACTATCAGCTCAATGTCGACGGAGCTTCAGTTCCGGATCCGGGAACTGTCTATTTCTTCGGCGCAGGCCGCTGGGGCAGCGGCATCGAGATCCCTTCTGCCGATATGGACATCTGGCAGGTGAAAAACGTGCCTCAGGGTGTTCTCGAAGAGAGATACTACTGGTCAAAGGCTACCGAGAGCATGCGTCACTGCTTTGTATATCTGCCTGCAGAATATCAGAAGAACAAAAAGAAGAAATATCCTGTCCTCTATCTGCAGCACGGAAATGCCGAGGATGAGAACGGCTGGGGCTCACAGGGCCACACCGCCCAGATCCTTGACAACCTGATTGCAGCCGGCAAGGCCGTTCCGTTCATCGTTGTGATCGATTATGGCCAGAGCCAGAACATCCATCTGGTAGGCCAGTATGCTCCCGCTCAGCCGGCACAGCCTCAGCAGCCGCAGCCCGGCCAGCCCGGTATGCGCCAGGCAGGCCCCGACGCTTTCCAGACTGTCCTGATTACCGACATCATCCCTATGGTGGAGAAAGAGTACCGCGTAATTGCCGATGCCAAGCACCGCGCCATGGCCGGCCTGTCAATGGGCGGCATGCAGACTCGCAGGATAACCGTTGCCAACCCCACTACCTTTGCGTATGTAGGCCTGTTCAGCGGCGGAGTCATCAGTGTTGAGGATGTCCAGGGAGCCGAGGGCTACCAGAAGACCAACAAGCTCGTCTTCATGAGCAGCGGAAGCAAGGAGAACCCCAGGGTTATGGAAGCAGCCGAGAACCTCAGGGCCATCGGCATGAACGCCGTAGGTTACATCTCAGAGGGCACAGCCCACGAGTGGCACACCTGGCGCCGCAGCCTCTATGAATTCGCACAACTCCTGTTCAAATAGGATAGCTATATGAGAAGTATTATCAGGGTATTTATTTGCATCGCTATGGCGATGACAGTGGCTGCTTGCGGGCAGTCTGAGAAGCTCAGTCCTGTGCTAACCATCGAAGGAGGGCAGGTGCAGGGTGTTGCGGCAGATCTTGAAGGAGTTTTTGTATTCAGGGGTATTCCCTATGCAGCGCCTCCTATCGGGGACTTGCGCTGGAAGGAGCCTCAGCCGGTGAAGCCCTGGGAAGGCATTCTCAAGGCCGACGAGTTCGGCCATCCCAGCTATCAGGCAGTGCATTACCCTGGTAATTACTTTACCGAGTGGGGCTATGGCGAAGAGAAGCAGTGCAGCGAAGACTGCCTCTACCTCAACGTCTGGACGAAGTTCCCTGGGCAGACAGACCGCAAAGCTCCGGTAGCTGTCTGGATCCACGGCGGCGGTTATCGCGAAGGCTGGGGCTCGGAGCCCGAGTTTGACGCGCAGGAGTGGGCTGCCAGAGATGTAATCCTGGTGTCCATCAACTACCGCCTCGGCGTCTTCGGATTCATGGCGCACCCTGAGCTGTCAGCCGAAAGCCCCTACGGAGTATCCGGCAACTACGGCATCCTCGACCAGATAGAATCTCTGAAGTGGGTCAAGAAAAACATCGCCCAGTTCGGAGGTGACCCTGACAACGTAATGATCTTCGGCCAGAGTGCAGGAGGCGGCAGCGTCAGGACGCTTTGCGCCTCTCCCCTTGCCAAGCCGTACTTCCACAAAGCCGTAATCATGAGCGCCAACGGGCTGAACGTCGACAAGAATCAGCAGTTCAAGCTTGCTGCAGGTCCCGCCGTTCCTCCGTCGATGATCAAGATGATGTTCGGCGGCCAGACCCTTGCCGAGGCCGAGGCTGAGGCCAAAGCCGTCATGGACTGGGCCGGCCTGACCGATCTGCAGAAGATGCGTTCCGCCGCCACTGAAAGCGTTCATGCTGCCACCGCCCTCTATACCCAGGCCACCGGGAAAGGCGGCATCACCATCACTCCCATCATCGACGGCCATGTGTCAGTGGAAGTATTTGACGATGCTGCGGCCGATGGTTCACTTGCCGACGTCCCGTACATGATCGGCTACACCCAGAACGATATGGCCGACATGTCGGCCGGCATCGCAGCTTTCTGCAAGAACCGTCAGGAGCTGGGCGGCAAGGCGTGGGCCTATGAATTCGCCCGTCCGCTTCCGGACGACGGCTCTCACCCGGAGGACAGGCTCAAAGGAGCTTTCCACTCATCCGACCTGTGGTTTGTGTTCAAGTCTCTCCAGCATTGCTGGCGCCCCTGGACCCAGGGCGACTGGGACCTTGCCGACAAGATGATTGCGGCATGGACCAACTTCGCCAAGTACAGCGATCCTAACGGTCCGGACGGCGGCGTCTGGACTCCCTGTACTAAGGAGAACGACAACTTCATGCTCTTCAAGCTGGATGCGGCAGATGCCGAGGCCTCTGAGATGGGACGGCCCTTCTAGCAGATTCAGTTATATAAAAAGAGCCCTGTCAGCAACGACAGGGCTCTTTTTTGTCGGCGGATTGAACCGATTACCACTTGTTCAGCGGCAGGCCGTGCATCATCATGTGGGCCTGGTCCTTGACTTTCTCGATTACTTTTTCGTTCTCGATATTGTTGAGGACAGTGTCGATGAGGTCAACGACGTTGAGCATGTCTTTCTCAACAAGGCCTCGTGAGGTGACGGCGGGAGTGCCGACGCGGATGCCGGAAGTCTGGAAAGGCGAGCGGCTGTCGAAGGGCACCATGTTCTTGTTGACAGTGATGCCGGCGCGCACGAGAGTCTTCTCGGCCACCTTGCCGGTCAGCTCGGGGAACTTGGTGCGCAAATCGATCAACATCAGGTGGTTGTCAGTGCCGCCTGAGACTACGTGATAACCCTTGTCGACAAACGCTGCCGCCATGGCCTTGGCATTCGAAGCGACTTGCTGCTGATAGAGCTTGAATTCGGGCTGCAAAGCCTCGTAGAACGAAACAGCCTTTGCTGCAATGCAGTGCTCGAGCGGGCCGCCCTGAACTCCCGGGAAGACGCTTGAATTGATCATGGCAGACATCATCTTGGTCTCGCCCTTAGGAGTCTTGACGCCCCAGGGATTCTCGAAGTCCTTGCCGATGAGGATCACGCCGCCGCGCGGACCGCGAAGGGTCTTGTGAGTAGTTGAAGAAACGATGTGGGCATATTTCACAGGGTTCTTCAGCAGACCTGCGGCGATGAGGCCGGCGGGATGGGCCATGTCCACCCAGAGGATGGCGCCGATCTCGTCAGCAATTGCTCTCATTCGCTCCCAGTCCCACTCGCGTGAATAAGCAGACGCGCCGCCGATGATTAGCTTCGGCCTGAATTCGCGGGCTTTCTTCTCCATGTCGTCATAATCCACAAGACCGGTCTCTTCATTGAGCTTGTAAGCAACTGCATTGTAGAGAATGCCGGACATGTTGACGGGAGAACCGTGGGTAAGGTGGCCGCCGTGGGCAAGGTCCAGACCCATGAAGGTGTCGCCGGGCTTGAGGCAGGTCATCATGACAGCCATGTTGGCCTGGGCGCCTGAGTGCGGCTGGACGTTGGCATATTCTGCATCGAAAAGCTTGCGCAGACGGTCGATGGCGATCTGCTCCACCTGGTCGACTACCTCGCAGCCGCCGTAATAGCGGGCGTTGGGATAGCCTTCAGCATATTTGTTGGTAAGGACTGAGCCGAGGGCTTCGAGGACTTGCCTGCTCACGAAGTTTTCAGAAGCGATAAGTTCGATGCCGTCGATCTGACGCTCTTCCTCTTTCCTTATCAGATCCAGAATTTGTACGTCTTGTTTCATGGGAATGGATTTTTACAATGGGCAAATATAACATTTTTCGAAACAGATTTTTACCTTTACAACCGATTGTTCATAAATTCTATATGTTCCGCAAACTTGTCAACGATGAGCTCGGCAGGATAAGCGTAGAGGAGTTCAAGACTGCGCCCAAGCAGGATGTAGTGGTCGTCCTCGACAATGTCCGCAGCCAGCACAACATAGGTTCGGCCTTCCGCAGCTGCGACGCTTTCAGGGTCAGCAAGCTTTTCCTCTGCGGCATCTGCGCCGTGCCGCCCTCTGCCCAGATACACAAGTCGGCCTTGGGTGCGGAATTCAGCATGGACTGGGAGTATTGCGAGAACACCATGGACGTGGTGGAGCGGCTGCGCGCCGAGGGCTATGTCATTGTCAGCGTGGAGCAGGCCGAGGACTCGACCTCTCTGGAACAGTTCCGCCGCGAGTACGGCCGCAAATACGCCCTCGTCTTCGGCAACGAGGTGCACGGCGTGGCGCAGGACGTCGTCTCGGCCAGCGACCTCTGCCTCGAGATCCCGCAG
>JAFYZI010000136.1 GCA_017548725.1 Bacteroidales bacterium | reverse complement strand
GGAGCCTTGGCGGCGGCAGCCTTCTTCACGAGGCGGGAAGTGTTGGAATAGATGAACTCCCAGTTCGGGGCCTGCTCGGGGAAAACGCCGACATGCTTGAAAGAAGTCAGGCCGAGGCGCAGATTGAACTTCGGACCTTGCGGCGAGCCCTCATAGCCGATAACCCACTGCTCCGGCATCTTGCCAAGAGCCACCCACGTGCCGCTGTCTTCCTTGCCGGCCTTGCCGAAACCGGCACCCGGCTTGAATTCAGTATGGGCCATGCGCCTCCACTCGGCCTCCGGAAGACTCTTGCTCCAGAGGGCCTTGGGCTCGGGACGGATGGCAAGATATTTGCCGAACCGCTCCAGCTTGGAGAAATCGCCGGAGTCGATCAGCTCGTAGTCTTTCCAATGTGCAGATGGCTGTTCGATGTTCATCGTTACAAAATTAAGAATATTGTGTTACTTTTGTTAAAACAACTTTTCACATGTCAGATTTTCTCTCTGTAGTCTGGAACGTAGACCCTGCCATCTTCTCGATCGGCAACTATTCGCTTCGTTACTATTCACTCCTGTTCGTGGCCGGTTTCCCGCTCGGCTACTGGCTGTTCTACAAATTCTACAAGAGAGAGAACGTCGACGTGTCCCTGATCGAGCCGCTGCTCTACATCCTGCTCATCGGCACCATCGTGGGAGCGCGCCTCGGCCACTGCCTCTTCTACGAGCCGAGCTATTATCTGGCCCACCCCGTCGAAATCCTCAAAGTATGGAAAGGCGGCCTGGCCAGCCACGGAGGAATCCTTGCAATCGTGTTCTGCGTCTTCTATTACGCCCACCGATACGGCCGCAAGAACGGCTTTGACGCCATGTGGATGTTCGACAGGCTTGCAATCGCGGGCAGCATAGCCGGATGCCTTATCCGCTGCGGCAACCTGTTCAATTCAGAGATATTCGGCGGTCCCACCGACCTGCCCTGGGGTTTCAAATTCCCCTATTCGCTGGAATGGGTGAACATGTACGGCCCCAGCGTATATCCGCCGGACGGCGTAGCCTGCCACCCCACCCAGATCTATGAAGCGCTGAGCTACCTGATCCTCGGTCTCGTACTGCTGTGGCTGTACTGGAAGAAAGCCGACAAGCTTTACAAAGGCACCCTCTTCGGCATATTCTTCATAGTCCTCTTCACCATGCGCTTCCTCATCGAGTTCATCAAGAACGACCAGGTGGACTTCGAGGCTAACATGCAGTACAACATGGGCCAGCTGCTGAGCATACCTTTCATCATCGCCGGCATCATAATCCTGGTGTGGAGCCTCAAAAAGAAGCTGCCGCTGCTCAGGGAAGGCTGGGACGAAGAGCCGCAGGCCCCCAAGGACAACGACCACCGCTCCAACCTGACGAAGGAGCAGCGCATGAGCGCCTCGAAGCGCAAGGCGATGGGACTTCAGTAATCAGACTTTCACCCACTCTATCTCGATGCCACGGCGTTCCATGCCGCGGAACCACGTCATCTGCCGCTTTGCGAACTGATGGATGGCAGTGGCCAGCTTGTCGTGCATCTCATCGTAGCTCAGCTGGCCGGTCAGATAGAGGGTGACGAATTTGTATTCCAGACCGTAATAGATAAGGTCTTCCGGAGCAATGCCGGAATCCAGCAGCCTCTGGACCTCCTCCACCATGCCTGAGGCCAGGCGGGCGTCGAGCCGCGCGTCGATGCGGGCATTGCGCACCTCCCGGCTCACGTCCAGCCCGATATATCTCGTCCTGATTGGCGGGAAAGCAGTGCGGTCCACAGGGTGCTCCTGCTCGTAGATAGCAATCTCCAGAGCCCGGATGAGCCGCTTGCGGGTGTCATAGTCGGTGGAATTGTGCAGAGTCTTGAGGGAGGCCAGCCTGGCGATCAGAACCTCGTCGCTCTCCTTTTCGAGGCTGGCGCGCAGCTCCGGGTTCTGGGGCACGTCGGGCAGATGGTAACCCCTGGTCGCGGCCTCGATGTACAGGCCGGAGCCGCCGCAGAGTATGGCGGGCTTGCCGCGGGCGATTATGTCCCGGTAGGCCTTGTGGAAGTCGCGCTGATAGCGGTAGATGTCGTATTTCTCACCGGCCGGAACAATGTCGATAAGGTGGTACGGCACTCCGTCATAGTCCTCCAGGTCCTTGCCGGTGCCGATGTCCATGCCGCGGTACACCTGCCGCGAGTCGGCCGACAGGATCTCCGCCCCGGTCTCCTTCGCAAGAGCCACGGCGTATCTGGTCTTTCCGCAGGCCGTAGGGCCGAGCACGCATGTCAGGTCGTATTCCATATCGCAGTCAGATGTATCACAAATATAAAAAACTATCATATCTTTGCCGCACTATGCCCAAAGCGAAAAGCAAAATAGAAATCAAGAACAAGAAAGCGTCCTTCGAATATGAATTCATAGAACGCTTCGTCGCCGGTATCGTCCTGTCCGGCACGGAGATCAAATCGATCCGTGCAGGCAAGGCCTCGCTGGTCGACAGTTACTGCTATTTCTCGGGCACGGAGCTCTACGTCAAGAACATGAACGTGGCCGAATACTGGTGGGGCAGCTACAACCGCCACGACCCGCGCCGCGACCGCAAGCTGCTGCTCACAAAGAAGGAGCTGCGCAAGCTCGCCAGGGCCGTAAAAGAAAAAGGCCTGACGATTGTCCCCGTGAAACTTTTCATCGCCGACAACGGCTACGCGAAACTCGACATAGCCCTGGCCCGCGGTAAACGCGAGTTCGACAAGAGGCAGACCATCAAGGACAAGGACATGCGAAGGGAAAGGGACCGCGGCCAGAGCGATTAATCTCAATTATTTTTATATATTTGTAATCTCAACAAAAAACAATACAAGCAGTATGAGCATATTTTCATCATCAATCGGGAAAAAGCTTATAATGAGCATCTCAGGTATCTTCCTCGTGCTTTTTCTCACTTTGCACATGGTTCTGAACTTTACCTCTGTGTTCAGCGCTGAAGCCTTCCAGGGTGTCTGCGATTTCATGGCTCTGCCCGTCGTAAGCATCATGGTTCCCGTCCTTGCCTTCGGTTTCGTGATCCACATCATCTATGCATTTATCCTTACCGCCAGCAACCTCAAGTCACGCGGCGGCCTGAAGAGATATGAAGTGGCAACCAAGTCTGAGACCGACTCGTGGGCATCAAAGAATATGATTTACCTCGGTGCCATCGTGCTGCTTGGCCTTGCCATCCACCTCACTCATTTCTGGGCTGACATGCAGCTGCAGGAGTTCAAAGGCGGCGAGGCTGCTGACCCGAACATGCTGCTCGGCCAGACCTTCGGCAATGTGTGGATTACGATTCTCTACCTCATCTGGTTCGTGGCCCTCTGGCTGCACCTCAGCCACGGCTTCTGGAGCGCCCTCCAGACTATCGGCTGGAACAACAAGATCTGGCTCAAGAGGCTCAAAGCTATCGGCGTGGTATACGTGACCATCCTCATGGCCGGCTTCGCTGTCACCGCCATCGTAGCTTGCTGCAAAGCCAACGGCCTGCTCTAGTCTGTTTTGAGGTAGTCCCGGATTATAGAGTCCGAGACGAACATGTCCCTCCGGCCTATCGAATAACGGCCGGTAGCGGCATCGAATGAAAGGTTGTGTTTAGCTGACTCTCCGATTAAAGTGGCTTCAACGCCGGCGGAGGTTCTAAGGCCGAGCATGACCTTTTCATTATATATGTCCGCATCGCTCAGAGTCTCCCCTTCCGCAGCCGCTCCGTCCAGCCATGCACGCAGGTCAGACACATTCCAGCTGCGGCGCCTGCCCCCGTCGAAGGAGTGCGCCCCGGGGCCGAGGCCGAGATAAGGCTCCCGCGCCCAATATGCGCTGTTGTGGCGGGAATGGAAGCCCGGCCTGCAGAAGTTCGAAATCTCATACTGCACAAAACCCTCTTCATCCAGCACATCCTGCAGAAGGAAATACTGTCTGCGGCAGGCATCCTCGTCGGGCTCGGCGTAGCAGCCCTTGTCGGCTAGCTTGCTGAGCATGCTGCCGGCGTCGAGGCTCATCTGGTAGGCGGAAATGTGCTGCACTCCGAGGGCAGCTGCCTTGCGGATGTCAGCCTCCCACTCCTCGTCGGTCAGGCCGGAATATCCGAAGATAAGATCGAGAGAAACATTGCCGAAGCTGCCGGTGAGAAGTTCCACGGCCTTCTCAGCCTCCACCGCGTCGTGCCGGCGGTTCATCCATTTAAGATGGGCGTCGTGGAAAGACTGGACCCCTACGCTGACGCGGTTCACCCCGCAGCCCCGGTAAGCCTTCAGAAGCTCGCGACCGCCGCTACGGCAGATGTCGTCGGGATTCACCTCAACCGTGAATTCCTCCACTGCGCTGAGGTCGAAGCTGGCGGCCAGCGCCGCGCATATATCCTCAAACTGCGAAGGAGACAGCAGCGAAGGGGTTCCTCCGCCGAAATAGACGGTCCTGATGACTGCCCCCTGCGGGAAGAAGCCCCGCTGCGAGGAGGCCTCACTGCAGAGTGCAGAGACATAACGCCCGGCGAGGGCGCTGTCTCTCAGAACCTCCGAATAGAATCCGCAATAAGTGCAGAAAGAAGCACAGAAAGGGACGTGTATGTAGATCCCTGCCAATTATCTGAGGAGCAGGTCGGCAGAACCGATCTTGCCTTCTGTGGTATAGGCGTCGACAGTGTAGACACCTTTGGTGAACGGCTGGGGACTAGCGAAGTATACGCTGACCTCGACCTCCTCGCCCTGATAGTCGACCTCGCGGGACTCGGAGTAGATCATCTCCTCGCCGGCGCAGGTGAAGAGCTGGCGGTCGTCAGCAGTCAGCAGTATTCCGTCCGGCCCCTTGACTCTGATGTATACCCTCCTCGGGCCTTTCTTGGCGATGGCGTTCTCGATGAGGTACATGTCGGCGCGCAGCTTCTCGGTGCGGCTGCTGCGGTCGGTCTCCTTGGCAGAAGAGTTGATGGCGTGCAGGGTGACTCCGCGGCCCTTGACCACAGAACCTTCGGCAACCTGGCGGGCATACTCGTCGGTGGTGCTGCGCAGGTCTTCATACTGACGCCTGTTCTCGGCAGCCTCCTTGCGGGCGTCGGAAGCCTCCTGGCGCAGCGCGAGATTGAGGTTGTTGAGAGAGTCTATCTGGACGATGTAATGCTTCATTATAGACCTCAGGGTGCCCAGCTCCTTCTCGTACTGACGGATCTGCGCCCTGTTGGTGGCCTCAGTCTGCTGGAATCTCTCGATCAGCTGGTCTACCTTCTCCCTCTCTATCTGCAGACTGGCGTTGAGAGTGTCGTTGGCTGTCTGAAGTCCGGCATACTCCTGGCGGAGCTCCTCCATTTCCTGGGTGAGGTCGGCCTTCTCGATGTTCAGATCGTTGACAAGCTTGCTCTTGCTGGTCCATACATAAGCCAGCACGCCGCCGAGAATCACCGCTGCCATAGCGAGCGCCACGACGATCTTTCTCAATTTATCTTCCTGTTCCATATTGAATGTGATTTTTTGCCTTCGGTCAGGCAAATTTAACTAAATTTGTAGAAAACTTGAAATCCATGAAATACTTCATCAGAGCCGTCAAATATCTCATCTACTTTGCGGTATTGTTCCTTGTGATAGTAGCTCTCATCTGCATTCTCCTCAAGCACCCCATCAGCAGTTTCACCACTCTCTTCAAAGAAGGTGCCATGTGGCAGATTGCAATTCTTTTTGCCATTATTTCCGCCGTATACCCGGCTCTCGGCTTCCGCAAGAACCACATCACCCTCGACGGCCCGTTCAGCGACTACCATGACATAATCAAGCAGACCATGGAAGACGCCGACTTCTCTCTCGAGAGCGAAGATGACGAGAAGATGGTCTTCCGTCAGAACAAAGGTTACATGCGATTCTCCAGGATGTGGGAAGACGCCATTACTTTTTATAAAGGTGAGGAGCGCGTCTATGTCGACGGCCCCATCCGAGACACCACCCGCATCATCAGCAACGTATATTATAATTATCGTCAACGCAATCCCAAAAACGAATATTAATCACCATGAAAATCTTAGAAAAATTCCCTGACGTCTACCAGGCCCATATAGTTCAGGGCATGCTTGAGAACGAAGGCATCGAGTGTGAGATCGTGAACGAGAACCTGCCTTTCCTAGGTATGGGCGTGGCCGGTTTTGACGTCCGCATAGTCGTCAACGACGAAGATTATGACCGTGCTAAAGAGTTGCTTGCCGCGGCCGGAGACTAAAATCCCATCTTGCTTTTTTTTAGTTTTTTTTATCTTTGTATCCGTTTTGGCACGCTATTTTAATAGTTCACCACTCGAAACCCTTAAAAAGACATAAATTGCTATGAAGAAATTTTTCTTATCACTCTGTGTAGCTCTCGTTGCAACAGGTTTTGCTATGGCTCAGGACATGGCTTCTGTAGTAGAATCCTTCAACGCTGCAGCAACCGCTCTGAATGAAAAGAATTATGAGAGTGCCCTCACTCAATTCAATACTGTCCTGGAGCAGGCCACCGCTCTCGGAGAAGAGGGTCTGGAAGTTGCTAACAACTGCAAGGAGTCTATTCCCAAGATTCTCCTCCAGATGGGCAAGGCATGCGCAGAAGGCAGTGACTTCGACGGCGCAGTAGATTATTTCAACAAAGCTATGGACAAAGCTCTGGACTTCGCCAACAATGACGCTGTCATCGCAGAGGCTCAGAAGCTCGTTCCCCAGATGCTCAACGCCAAGGCAGGCGCCCTGCTGAACGCAAAGGACTACGCTGCTGCAGTTGAAGTTTACAAGGCCATCGTTGAAAAAGATGCCGCCAACGGTGCAGCATGGTTCAGGATGGGTCAGGCTCTCGCAGCAGACGACAAGGCTGACGATGCTATCGAAGCTTTCACCAAGGCTGCTGAGAACGGCCAGGAAGCCAACGCCAAGAAACAGCTTGCCAACATCTACCTGAAGAAAGCTGTTGCATGCCAGAAAGAGAAAGATATGAAAGGCATGCTCGAGAACGCTCAGCTCTCAGCAGAGAATAACGACAGCGCCAACGCTCAGAAGCTCATCGGTACTGCCGCTCTCAGCCTCAAACAGAACCAGGTAGCCGCCGAGGCTTTCGAGGCTTATCTCGCCATCAACCCCGAGGCTGCTGACAAGGCTCAGACCATCTATCAGATCGGTACCGCCTACATGGGCGCCGGCAACAACGGTAAGGCTTGCAGCTACTTCAAGCAGATCAAGAGTGACGCTAAATGGGGCGAGGCTGCAACTTATTACATCACCACCCTCAAATGCAACTAAAGCAGCTCGAGCTACTCGCTCCTGCCAAGAATAAGGACATCGGCATTGCAGCAATAGACTGCGGTGCCGATGCCGTATATATCGCAGGACCTTCATTCGGTGCGCGCGAGGCCGCTGGGAACCCCGTGGAGGACATTGCTGTCCTTGCCGGTTACGCCCACCGCTTCGGCGCGAAGGTCTATGCTACCGTAAACACACTGCTCTACGACGACGAACTGCCGCAGGCCGCTGGACTGGTGCGGGAGCTCTGCGCAGCCGGGGTGGACGCCATCCTGGTGCAGGACTACCGCCTGCTGGAGCAGGATCTCGAGGGCGCCGAGGTGCACGCCTCCACCCAGGCTGTATGCCGCACTCCGCAGCAGGCCGCCGCTCTGGAAGCTCTCGGGTTCAAGAGGCTGGTGCTGGAGAGGCAGCTGTCGCTGGAGCAGATCAGGGCCATCCGCCAGGCCGTCAGCTGTGAGCTGGAGTTCTTCGTTGCCGGAGCCCTCTGCGTATGCTACAGCGGAGAATGTTTCCTGAGCGAACACCTCACCGAGCGCAGCGCCAACCGCGGAGCCTGCATCCAGGCCTGCCGCTCGCTCTACGACCTCGTGGACTCCGACGGCAAGACTCTGGTGCGGAACTATCCGCTGCTGTCGCTGAAGGACTACCGCCTCGACGGCCACATCGCCGAGCTGGCCGAGGCAGGCATCTGTTCCTTCAAGATCGAAGGGCGGCTCAAGAACGAAAGCTACGTGCGCAACACCGTGCGTCACTACAGCCTCGCCCTCGACCGCTTCATCGCAGAGCATTCCGGCTATCGCCGCGCTTCAGCCGGCAGGGTTGCCGGAGGCTTCACCCCCAATCTGGAGGCCACCTTCAACAGGGGTTTCACCGAGCTTTATATCGACGGAGCCAGGGGCAGATGGCTGTCGGGAGACAGTACCAAGTCGAAGGGCGAATATGCCGGAAAAATCGTGGCGAAGGGAGAAGGCTGGATAGAGCTCGACGGCACACTGGCGATCAATAACGGCGACGGTCTCTGCACCGTATCGGCCAACGGCGAGCAGACAGGCTTCCGCGCAGACCGCTGCACCGGGGCCCGCATCGAGATAAAGTCCACCAAAGGGCTGCGGGTCGGCCAGAGCATCTGGCGCAATTACGACATAGCCTTCGAAAGGCAGCTGGCCGCCGCAAAGCCGGAGAGACTGATCGACGTGACGGTGGATTTCTCTGCCGGCGCAATAACGGCCGTCAGCGCTGCCGGGGCTTCGGTCACCCTCGAAATTGACGGCGACTACCCGCCCGCCCGCAACATCGCCAGCGCCGTGGACAACATCCGCAGGCAGATGGGCAAGCGCTCCGGAGCCTATTCGTTCCATGTATTGTCGGTCGACGACACTGACGTGCGCTTCTACCCGCTGTCTGTCCTGAACGGATTCCGCAGGCAGCTGGCCGACATGCTGGACGCAAGGATGGCTGAAATAATGGCCGCAAGCCGCACTGCTTACAAGCCCACCGGGGCTCCCGTCCCGCCGCAGAAAAGGAAGGCCGCCGACGGAGTGCTGATGCGCAGCAGATACTGCATCCGCTACGAGCTGGGCCTCTGCCCGAAGTTCGGCAAAAGGGCCGACAAGAGGCTGGCCGGAAGTACGGCAAAAGAGCCGCTTTTCCTTGTGAACAACAGCCGCCGGCTGCAGCTGGCCTTCGACTGCAAGGCCTGCGAAATGACGGTCCTTGCCTGCGACTAAGGCTGTTTAGAATTAGAAGTTTTTTCATTAATTTTGTTTGTTTACAACAACAGAACCATGAAATACAACAGAATACTCCTCAAACTCAGCGGCGAAGCCATAGGCGGGCCGGACGGACAGGGCCTCGATGAGCCCATCCTGACATCTTATGCATCTCAGATCGCTTCCGTAGTGCGCAGCGGCGTGCAGGTTGCGATAGTTATCGGCGGCGGCAACATCTTCCGCGGCCTGGCAGGCGTAGACCAGGGGTTCGACCGCGTACGCGGCGACCAGATGGGTATGCTCGCCACCGTCATCAACAGCATCGCCCTGTCGATCTTCATCAAGAAGGCAGGCGTGCCGGCCGAAGTGTTCACCTCGACTCCCATGGAGCCCATGGCGAAATACTACAGGCGTGACGAGGCCGTCGAGTTTATGGAGAAAGGCGGAGTGGCCATCATCGGCGGCGGCACCGGCAATCCCTTCTTCACCACCGACTCTGCCTCTGCCCTGCGTGCCTGCGAGATCAAGGCCGACGCTCTGCTGAAAGGCACCAAGGTCGACGGCGTTTACGACAGCGACCCCAACAAGAATCCGGACGCTAAGAAATACACCGCGCTCAGCTTCGACAAGGCCATCGCCGACGGTCTCAAAGTTATGGACAGCACCGCTTTCACGCTCTGCCGTGAGAACGACATGCCCATCATAGTTTTCAACATGACAAAACCCGGTACCCTCGAGGCCCTCGTCGTCGACGGCAAGGATGTCGGAACCGTAGTATCCAACCAGAAATAACAAAAACGTAATTACCATGATAGAGAAAGCCAAAGCTGTCCTTGAAGACAGCAAGAAAAAGATGCAGGACGCAGTAAGGCACCTCGACGAGGAGCTCAAGACCTACCGCGCCGGCAAAGCCAACCCCGCAGTTTTCGCCAACGTACTGGTGAACTACTACGGCAACATGACTCCCATCCCTCAGGTAGCCAATATTTCGGTGCCTGACGCGAAGACTATGTATATCCAGCCGTGGGAAAGGAACATGATCGCCCCCATCGAGAAGGCCATCATGGACGCCAACATCGGCTTCACTCCGCAGAACAACGGTGAAATAATCCGCATCAACGTGCCCGCCCTCACCGAGGACCGCCGCCGCGAGCTGGTCAAGAAGGCCAAGAACGAAGGCGAGACTGCAAAGGTGAGCATCCGCAACGTCCGCCGCGACACCATCAACACTCTCAAGAAGCTCCAGAAGGAAGGTCTTCCTGAGGATGTCGAGAAGGACAGCGAAGAGACCGTCCAGAAGGATACCGACACTTTCACCAAGAAAGTTGACGAACTGCTCGCAGCCAAGGAAAAGGAAATAATGACTGTTTAATGCAGTTCGCGCAGCTACATGGCAATGAAGCCCTGAAAGCCAATCTGGCCGCGATGGCCGATAACGGAAAAATGGGTCACGCCCTCCTGTTTGTCGAAGAGCAAGGGATGGGCGCGATTGCTTATGCGCTGGCCCTTAGCCAATACATCAACTGCAAGGACCGCAGCGGCGGAGACAGCTGCGGAGTGTGCAACAGCTGCCACAAGCACGGCAAGCTGATCCACCCGGACGTGCACTTCGTATTCCCCGTAGCGGCCGTTTCGTCGCTCGGCGAGTCGGAGAAGAAGCATCCCATCTCGGACTATTTCCTCGACGGCTTCCGTTCGCTGATGCTGTCGAACCCTTATTTCGACGAGCAGGACCTCTTCGACGCCCTGGGGCTCGAAAACAAGGCCGGCAATATCTCGGTGCACGAAGCCAAGGACATCATCTCGAAGCTTTCGCTCAAGCCTTACGAGTCGGAGTACAAGGTGATGATAATTTATCTGGCCGAGAAGATGAACGCCGAGGCTTCGAACAAGCTGCTCAAGCTGCTGGAGGAGCCGCCGGAGGGCACATACTTCTTCCTGGTCTGCCACAAGCCGGACAAGCTGCTGCCCACCATCCTCTCCCGCTGCCAGATTATCCGCATGCAGCTGGACACCCCGGAGGATATCTGCGAGATTCTGTGCCGCGAGGAGGGCGCAGACCCCGACCGGGCCATGATTGCCGCCCGCGTGTCCCGCGGCAGCTACGGCAGCGCGCTGAAGATTCTCCGCGAGGAGGAGCTGTCTGACGAATATGCCGACGACATCCGCAGCCTGCTGGACGCTGCGCTGGAGCACAATCTCACCAAGCTGCTGGCCGTCGCCGAGGCGCTGACCGGCCCGGGCCGCGAGAAGCAGCGAGATTTCTGCATCTACGCGGAGAATTATATCCGGAAAATATATATGTTTGCAAACGGTGTACCGCAGATATCGTTCGCCTTGCACGACGAATATCCGAACCTCGAACGGTATGCCGGCCAGATAAATAAAGATTTCTACGGCAAGGCGCTTGCGAGCCTGGACACCGCCATCTCGGCGATTGAGAGCAATGTCAATGCGAAGCTCATCTTCGTCGACCTTTGCAACCGTTTTTACATGTACATCTGACACAATGGAAGATAAAAAGATATACGACTGTTCCAGGGCCTGCACTGTCGAAAGGACTGAAGACAACGAGCTGCTGATCAACTACAGTCTGGGCTGCTCCAAACTTGCAGCCTACAACTGGCTGGACGGCATCAGCTCGGACGCCTGCAAGGACCTTTTCGAGGTGCGCTTCAAGAACACCCACAAAGGCATCTACCGCAACACCTCGGGCCTGATCCTCAAGATCGGCGACATCGTGGTGGTGGAGGCGGCTTACGGCCATGACGTGGGCATAGTCACCCTCGAAGGCCCCATCGTCGCAAGGCAGATGGCCCGCCATCACATCGACCCTTCTACATACGAGTTCAAGAAGATATACCGCAAAGCCAAGATCCTCGACATCGAAAGGTGGCAGGAGGCTATCGCCCGTGAGCACAAGACCATGATCCGCTCCCGCCAGATCGCCGAGAAGCTCGGGTTGAGCATGAAGATCGGCGACGTGGAGTTCCAGGGTGACGGCACCAAGGCCATTTTCTACTATATCGCCGACGAGAGGGTCGATTTCAGGCAGCTCATCAAGGATTTCGCTGCTGAATTCGGCATCCGCATCGAGATGAAGCAGATCGGCGCGCGCCAGGAGGCCGGCCTCATC
>JAFYZI010000135.1 GCA_017548725.1 Bacteroidales bacterium | reverse complement strand
TCTGACGTAGGTTCGGAACTCGTATTTCAAGCCGCTGCGCTCATCCTGAGTGGTGTTGGAACGCTCGGCGAGGGCCCAGACTTCGGGGTCGATGGCGGGGAAGTATGTGTCGGCATCCGGCACGGTGGTGTGGACATGAGTCACATAGAGACGGTCAGCGACATCCATGGCCTGACGGTAGATCATCCCTCCTCCCATGACGAAAATCTCTGTATCAGACGCAGCCTCAAAAGCGGCCTCCAGTGACGACACGGCAACGGCGCCGCAGGGGCAGACGCCAACCAACGTTCCATCCTCCTTCTCTGCAGACGCGCAGTCGCAATCCTTCTCTGCTGCAGCGGCCCATTCAGCTGCCAGCCTGGCGCTGACCACGATGTTCTGGCGGCCGGGCAGGGGTCTGCTGCCGATGGACTCCCAGGTGCGGCGGCCCATCACGAGGCTGTGGCCCATTGTCGTGGCCTTGAAGAACTTCATGTCGGCAGAGATGTGCCACGGCATGTCGCCCTCACGGCCGATGGCCCAGTCGTCGGCAACTGCTACTATAATATTAATGGTGGTGTCGGGAGTCATTGCTGATTCGGAAAAAGCGTTGCGGATTCGGAAATTAAACGTTTATAAACGGTTTTAAACGGTTAAAAACGGCTAAACTGCCACCGGAGCCTTGATGGCCGGCCAGGGGTCGTAGCCCTCGAGCTGGAAGTCTTCGTACTTGAAGCTGAAAATGTCTTTCACGTCGGGATTGATCTTCATCACCGGCAGCGCCCTCGGGGTGCGGCTCAGCTGCAGGTCGACCTGCTCGAAGTGGTTCTTATAGATATGTACGTCGCCGAAGCTGTGCACGAAGTCGCCAAGCTGCAGGTCGCAGCACTGGGCGATCATCTGGGTCAGCAGGGCGTATGATGCGATGTTGAAGGGCACGCCGAGGAAGACGTCGGCGCTGCGCTGGTAGAGCTGGCAGCTGAGGCGGCCTTCTGCGACATAGAACTGGAAGAGGGTATGGCAGGGAGGCAGGGCCATCTTGTCCACTTCGGCTACGTTCCAGGCGGAGATTATGAGGCGGCGAGAATCAGGGTTGCGGCGGATCTGCTCCATCAGATTCGACAGCTGGTCGATGTGGCCGCCGTCGGGGGTGGGCCAGCTGCGCCACTGGTGGCCGTAGACGGGGCCCAGCTCACCATTCTCATCGGCCCATTCATCCCAGATGGTGACTTTGTTGTCGTTGAGATACTTGATGTTGGTGCTGCCGCTGATGAACCAGAGGAGTTCGTAGATGATGGAGCGCAGGTGCACTTTCTTGGTGGTGAGCAGCGGGAAGCCGTCGTTCAGGTTGAAGCGCATCTGGTAGCCGAACACGCTTTTGGTGCCGGTGCCGGTGCGGTCGTCTTTCATCACGCCGTGGTCTTTGATGTGCTGCAACAGGTCCAGGTATTGCTTCATCGTATATATTATCCGTTTTAAATGTTTCTAAGTGTTTCTAAACGTTTAAAAACGCTCCCCTCTACAGCTTCAACACCGCCATGAAGGCGCTCTGGGGCACCTGGACATTGCCGATCTGGCGCATGCGCTTCTTTCCCTTCTTCTGCTTCTCCAGCAACTTGCGCTTACGCGTGATGTCGCCGCCGTAGCACTTCGCCGTCACGTCCTTGCGCACCGCCTTCACCGTCTCGCGGGCGATGATCTTCGCCCCGATGGCAGCCTGGATGGCGATCTCGAACTGCTGGCGCGGGATAAGCTCCTTGAGCTTCTCGCACATGCGGCGGCCAAAATCGTAGGCATGGTCGCGGTGGATCAGCGACGACAGCGCGTCCACAGGCTCGCCGTTCAGCAGAATGTCGAGCTTCACAAGGTCGGCATTCTTGTAACCCGTCACGTGGTAGTCGAACGAAGCGTATCCCTTCGAAATCGACTTCAGACGGTCATAGAAGTCAAACACGATCTCCGCCAACGGAATGTCGTAGTTCAGCTCCACGCGGTCCGAAGTGAGGTAGTGCTGGCCGGCCAGAGTGCCGCGCTTGTCGAGGCAGAGCTTCATGATCGGCCCGAAGAAATCGCTCTTGGAGATGACCTGCGCACGGATGTACGGCTCCTCGATGTGGTCGATGAGCGTCGGTGCGGGCAGCCCGGACGGATTGTGCACGTCCACCACGTCTCCCTGGGTGGTGTAGACCTTATATGAAACGTTCGGCACGGTGGTGATGACGTCCATGTCAAACTCGCGGTATAGCCTTTCCTGAACAATCTCGAGGTGGAGCAGGCCGAGGAAGCCGCAGCGGAAGCCGAAGCCGAGGGCCAGCGAGCTCTCGGGCTCGAACACCAGCGAGGCGTCGTTGAGCTGGAGCTTCTCCAGCGAGGCGCGCAGGTCTTCGTACTCATCGGCCTCGACAGGATAGACGCCCGCAAAGAGCATCGGCTTGACCTCTTCGAAGCCGGCGATATGGTCGCTGCAGGGGCGCTCCACGTGGGTGATGGTATCTCCCACCTTCACCTCGACGGCCGTCTTGATGCCGGAGATGATGTATCCCACACTGCCGCACGGAATCTCGTCGCGGGGGCTGAGCTTCATCTTGAGCACGCCCACCTCGTCGGCGTCATACTCGCGGCCGGTGTGGACGAACTTGACTTTGTCGCCGGTGCGGATGCTGCCGTTGACTACCTTGAAATATGCTATGATGCCCCTGAAGGGGTTGAAGACAGAGTCGAAGATGAGGGCCTGGAGCGGAGCGTCGGGGTCGCCGCTGGGGGCGGGCACGCGGTCCACTATCGCATCTAGGATTTCGGGAACTCCCTCGCCGGTGCGGGCACTGGCCAGCAGCACGTCGTCGGGGTCGCAGCCGATGAGGTCCACCACCTGGTCGCGCACCACGTCGACCATAGCTGCATCCATGTCGATCTTGTTGAGGACGGGGATGATGGCAAGGTCATGCTCGATGGCCAGATAGAGGTTGGAGATGGTCTGCGCCTGGATGCCCTGGGTGGCGTCGACCACCAGCAGTTCGCCTTCGCAGGAGGCGATGGCACGGGACACTTCGTAGG
>JAFYZI010000015.1 GCA_017548725.1 Bacteroidales bacterium | reverse complement strand
TCTTTTGCCGGGACTTTGTTGCAGTTGGCCACTATCTGCCCTGAGGCGAGGTGGCGGAACACCCATGCCGTCCCAAGTGTCACAAGACATACGTCGGCTTTGGCGAAAGCTTCGCAAGATGTCTGAAGCGCTGCATTTGCGCCGGCCAGGAAACCTTCCGGGCTCGTGCTGGAAAATCTGGTATGGTGCCAGAAAGAATTGTAGCGCCTGAGCGGCTCGCTGAAAATCACGTCTTTTTCAGTGAACGGAAAGGGATCCGCCAGCCTCTGCACTGCAGCGGCGATGGACGCAGGATTGTAGAGAGTCCCGAACGGATTCAGGCAGATGTCAAAGCCGCTCTGCTCCATCCTTTCGCCGATTTCCGCGGCGAAGCACGACCCGATAGCGAACATCTTCGCATCGCTGCCGAACCGCTTTGCGAGAGGGGCGGTTTCAACTTCGGTATGGAGCTTCAGCGGATTCATCAAGGCTGCTGTTCGCCCGCGGCGATGGAAACCAGGCGGTCGGTGGTCAGATAGATGGGGTAGAAGCCGTTGTCTCCCAGAGGTGAATAACGGGCGATGAGAGCCCTTACCTGGGTGAGGACGAGATCCCTTGCCCTTTCCCACTCGTCATTCTTCGGAGTGGCGCCGTTGGCAGCCGTGAAGCTGAGGAAGCCGCTCTCGATGCCCTTGCTGTCGAGGAAGCTGTTCAGGCTCTCCAGAGTCGTCTGGGCCCTGAGGCCTGCGGCATTGCTGTCGAAGAATTTGCTGGCGTATTTGTTCTGCAGGCCGAGACGGTTGCATTTGACATAGAATTCATTCGATCCTACGGTGTCCAGAGGCACGAATACATCGGGGATGATGCCGCCTCCGCCGTAGACTGTCCTGCCGCCTTTGGTAGTGAACTTGAGGGAATCGTCGACCTTGATGCTGTCGGCGTTGAAGAGCTCGCCATTGCTGTAGCGGTGGATTATGTCGTAGTCGTAGTCATCGGCATACGGCTTCTGGATGCAGCGGCCGGACGGGGTGTAGAAACGCTGTATGGTGAGCCTGATGCCGCTGCCGTCAGTGAAATAGACGGGCTCCTGCACAAGGCCCTTGCCGAACGAGCGCACGCCGTAGATGGTGGCGCGGTCATTGTCCTGCATCGCTCCTGCAAAGATTTCGCTCGAAGAAGCGCTGGACTCGTTGATAAGCACGGCCAGGTCGATGTTCTGGCAGCTGCCGTGACCGTCGGCATACATGTCCTCGCGTTTGCGGTGCTTGCCTTCCATATATACTATAAGGTCGCCTTTCTTGAGGAATTCGTTGCTGAGCAGCAGCGCCTGGTCGAGATAACCGCCGGTGTTGTCGCGCAGGTCGAAGATAAGCCTCTTCATGCCCTGCTTGCGCAGTTCAGCGGCAGCCTCGAGGAATTCCAGGTAGCTGGTGCGAGCGAACTTCGAGAGCTTGATGTAGCCGGTGGTGTCGTTCCACATAAAGGCCACGTCGATGCTGTTCACTGGAATCTTGTCGCGGGTTATGTCGAAGGGTATGAGGTCCGCCTCGCCGGAGCGCTTTACGGAAATCTTGACCTTGGTGCCTTTGGGACCTCTCATGAGCTTCACCATGCTGTCCTGGTCCATCTGGACTCCGGCGATCACAGTATCGTCGACCTTGATGATCCTGTCGCCGGTCATCAGTCCGGCCTTCTCGGAAGGGCCGCCCACGATGACACTTGTAACTACGGCTGTGTCAGAGGGCACGTTGAACTGGATGCCGATGCCGTCGAAGCCGCCCTGCAGGGATTCTTCAGCTTCCTTGAGGTCAGACGGCGGCAGATAGACAGAGTGCGGGTCGAGCTCCTTCATCAGGGCGGGGAGGATGTCTTCGGTCACTTTCTTGTGGTCGATGTCGTCCACATAGTTCTCGTCCATGGTCTTGAGTATGACCATGAGTTTCGACCAGTCGCTGTCGATTGAATTTACGTCGACTTTCTGCCTGCCTTTGATGGCGTTGGAGATCAGTATTGCTGCAAAGATTATGGTGATAACCCACAGGATGGTCCTGAGGAGTTTGTATTTGTTCTTGTCGTCGGTCATGATTTAATCAATTGAATCGTACTTCACTACTTCGATGCCTGCGCGGCGCAGCAGGTCCAGCCCGTCGGTGATGCGGTATTCGTCGTGGTAGACGACTCGCTTGATGCCGGCCTGGATGATCAACTTAGCGCACTCTATGCAGGGCGATGCGGTGACATAGAGGGTGGAACCGTCGCTGCTGTTGCTGCTTTTTGCCACCTTGGTGATGGCGTTGGCCTCGGCGTGCAGTACGTAGGGCTTGGTGACGCCGTTCTCGTCTTCACACACGTTCTCGAAGCCGGCGGGAGTGCCGTTGTAGCCGTCGGAGATTATCATCTTGTCTTTGACCAGGATAGCTCCCACCTGTCTGCGGGCGCAATAGGAGTTTTTTGCCCACACCGTCGCCATCTGAAGATAGCTCTTGTCGAATTTTGTCTGTTTGTCAGTCATGATGCCGTAAAATTACGAAAAATCCTGCAGCTCGCACAAATGGCTGTACAGTCCGCCGGCTTTTATCAGCTGGTCGTGGGTGCCGCGCTCTGCGATGCGGCCCCTCTGGAGCACTATTATCTCGTCTGCATGGCGGATGGTGGAGAGTCTGTGGGCGATTACAAGGCAGGTGCGGTTGGACATCAGCTTGGTCAGGGCGTCCTGCACAAGCCTCTCGCTCTCAGTGTCGAGTGAAGACGTAGCCTCGTCGAGGATGAGGAACGGCGGGTTCTTGAGCACGGCGCGGGCTATGGCCAGCCTCTGCCGCTGTCCGCCGGACAGCTTGGCGCCGCGGTCGCCTATGTTGGTCTGGAAGCCTTTGTCCATCCGGGCTATGAATTCGTCGGCATTAGCGATTGCGGCGGCTTCTTCCACCTGCCGGTCACTGACATTTTCCATCCCGAAGGTGATGTTGCCGTATATGCTGTCGTTGAAAAGGATGGGTTCCTGGGTGACGATGCCCATGATGGAGCGCAGCGAAGCTATGCTGAGGCTGCGGATGTCATGGCCGTCGACGAGTATTTCTCCCTGGCAGCATTCCCAGAAGCGGGGGATGAGGTCGGCGAGGGTCGACTTGCCGGCCCCGGACGGCCCGACTATGGCCACCGTCTTGCCTTTGGGAATGGTGATGTTGATGTCTTCGAGCACCGGCTCGCCGCCGTAGTTGAAGCTTACGCCACGGAACTCTATGCTGTCGCTGAACCCGGTCAGCTCTATCGGCTTTTCGCTCTCCTTGATGTCGTTCTCTGCATCGAGGATATCGAATATCCTGCCTGCTGACACAAGGCCTTTCTGGATTGCGGCGTATGAAGCGGCCATGGCCTTGGCGGGCTCCAGAACCCTCCAGTAGAAGCCTATGTAGACAACGAAGGCTGCCCAGCTCATGCCCAGCTGGCCGCGGTAGTTAAGCCAGCCGCCATAGAGCAGCACGATTGCCGCTACCGTGACGCCGAGGAACTCCGACACCGGGGAGGCCAACTCCTGCCTGTTGGAGACGGCGAGGCTGATGCACCTGTGGGCTTCGTTGTCCTTATCGAACTGCCCTTCGACATACTTCTGGGCATTGAAAGCCTTGATGATGCGGGAGCCGGAGATCGCCTCTTCGAAGTGGCTGAGGATCCTGCCCATGAGGGTCTGGGTCTCCACTGCATCCCTGCGCAGCCTTCCGGTAATCTTGCTGATTACGATGGCAGACACCGGCAGCGCGACGAGCGAAACCAGAGTCAGCCTGGGCGACATGAAGAACAGGGCGGCCAGGAAGCCGAGCACCAGCAGGGGTTCCCTGAAGAAGATGTGGAAGCTTCCGGCGATGGAGTTCTGCACCTCGCTTACATCATTGGATATGCTGGAGAGGATGTCTCCCTTGCGGCGGTTGTTGAAATAGCCGACATCCAGCGATGCTACTTTTCTGAAAAGGTCGCTGCGCAGATTGTACATGAGCTTTGTCTTCATGCTCACGAGAATTCTCTGGGAGAGGTACCTGCAGATATTGGAGAGCAGGGTGGCGGCGACTAGGGCCAGGCATACGAACAACAGCCCCTTCAGGAAGCCGCTGCCGTTGATTATTCCGTAGAGGATGTGGTTGCAGGCCTGCTCGACATATTCCAGCGAGAAACTGCCCTGGGGGGCTGCAGCAGCAGAGGCTGCCTTGCCCGGTTCGAACAGCATCGACAGCACGGGGCCGATGAGGGCGTAGTTCGCAACGCCGAAAATTACGGAGAGTATGGATAATAAAAGATACGGCGGCCAGTATTTACCCAGAGGCTTTGCGTAAGACAATATCCTCTTGTAGGTTTCCATACCGGCCGCTGAATCGTATTGCCTTACGGCAGATTATTCTTCACTGGCGTGCTTTACCTCGATGAGGTCAACTTCGAAGACGAGAGTCTCGTTGGGGCCGTTGGGGCCGTTCTCGCCGTATGCAAGGTCGCTCGGAATATAGAGCATGATCTTGCCGCCTTCGTCGATAAGCTGCATACCTTCAGTCCAACCGGGGATTACGTTGGCGAGGGGGAAGGTGATAGGTTCGCCCATGTCGAGAGAAGACTCGATCTTCTCGCCGTCAACGGTAGTGAGGGTGTAGTTGACAGTGACGGTGTCCAGAGCTGAAGTTGCGAACACGCCGTTACCGCTGTTGACGATCTTGTACATCAGACCGCTGTCGGTGGTGACAACGCCGTCTTCCTTAGCTATCTTGGCCAGGAAAGCTTCGCCTTTCTCTTTGTTCTCCCTGCCGATAGCTTCCCTTCTCTTACCCATGAAGTTGTTCATCCTGTCGTTTACAAAATACTGGTCGAACTGGTCAGCGTCCTTCAAGTAATCTTTGTAACCTTTGAGGATCTGGCTGAGGTTCATGTCGCCGAGATTGTTCATCTTGATCATCTGGGCCATGTATACGCCGAAAGCGTAACTGGCGCTGTCAACGTCGGCTTTGGTTATTGATTTGGGCTGAGGGTCCACTTTGGGTGAAGAGACACCGCATGCAGTGAGCATAAGTGCTGCAAATACTGCTGCTGAGAGTAATTTGATGTATTTCATTTCTTTAAATTTTGATTAGCCGATTTTTAGTCACGCAAAAGTATGAAATTTTATCGAAATCTTTTGTTACTGAAAAGGAGTTTTAGTATATTTATGTTTACAATCGACCACTATTGATGAATATCACTTCAGCAGATCTGCACGCCAAGCTCAAGAGCTTTTTCGGCTTCGACGCTTTCAAGGGCCTCCAGGAAGAGATTATAATGCATCTCATCGGGGGCGGCGATGCTTTTGTGCTGATGCCGACCGGCGGCGGCAAGTCGCTGTGCTACCAGCTGCCCGCCCTGTGCATGGAAGGTACGGCCATAGTGATCTCCCCGCTGATCGCCCTGATGAAGAATCAGGTCGACGCCATCCGCGGTTTCGTCCAGAACAAGGAGGGCATCGCCCACTTCCTCAATTCGTCCCTCTCGAAGTCGCAGATCCAGGTGGTCAAGGACAATCTTTCCGAGGGGCTGACCAAGCTGCTATACGTGGCGCCGGAGTCTCTCACCAAAGAGGAGAACATAGCTTTCCTGAAGACCCTCAAGATTTCTTTCTACGCTATCGACGAGGCTCACTGTATCTCCGAATGGGGCCATGACTTCAGGCCGGAATACCGCCGCATCCATGAGATAATCCAGAGGATAGGCCGCGCCCCGGTGATCGCCCTGACCGCCACAGCCACCCCGAAGGTCCAGTCCGATATCCAGAAGAACCTGGGCATGCTGGACGCCAAGGTGTTCAAATCGTCTTTCAACAGGCCAAACCTCTATTATGAGGTAAGGGACAAGTCCAATCCCAAGAGGGATATAGTAAAGTTCATCAAGGACAACCCCGGCAAGAGCGGCATCATCTACTGCCTGAGCCGCAAGAAGGTGGAGGAGCTGGCCGAGCTGCTCAACATGAACGGCATCAAGGCGCTGCCTTACCATGCCGGCCTCGACGCGGCCACCCGCTCGCACAACCAGGACGCCTTCCTGATGGAGGAGATCGACGTGATTGTCGCCACCATCGCCTTCGGCATGGGTATCGACAAGCCTGACGTCCGTTTTGTTATCCACTATGACATCCCCAAGAGTCTCGAGGGTTACTATCAGGAGACCGGACGTGCCGGCAGGGATGGTGCAGAGGGCAAATGTATCGCATTCTATAGTTACAAAGACATACAGAAGCTCGAGAAATTCATGCAGGGCAAGCCTATTTCCGAACAGGAGATCGGCAAGCAACTGCTGCTGGATGTGGTGTCGTACGCTGAGACCAACCAGTGCCGCCGCAAAATCCTGCTGAACTATTTCGGAGAAGACTATACCGAGTGCAACTGCGGTGCCTGCGACAACTGTCTGGTGCCCAAGATGCAGTTCGACGGGCAGAAACAGATGTGCCTGGTTATGGACCTGATACTCTCTTTGAAGGAGAATTTCAAGGCCGAATACCTCGCCGACATCCTGTCCGGCGTGTCGAATTCGGTCATCAAGTCATACAACCACCACAAGCATCCGCTCTTCGGTGCCGGTAAGGACAAGGGCCGGAGGTTCTGGGCCGCAGTCATCCGCCAGGGGCTCGTGCTCCATCTGCTCGACAAGGACATCGAGCGCTACGGCCTGATCTTCGTCACCCCGGAGGGCATGAAGTTCCACGAGACTCCGTACACCATCATGCTCACCGAAGACCGCACCTTCGTGGACGGCGAGGATGACGACGACAGCGATTCACTCATCAGCCCCAAGCATGTCCCTTCAGGCGAAGGCGGCGACCCTGTGCTGCTCGCCATGCTGAAGGATGTCCGCAAGTCGGTTTCCCGCAAGGCCAACCTCCCCGCGTGGATTGTATTCTCCGACCAGTCGCTCGAAGATATGTCCATCATGTATCCCATCACCCTTGACGAGCTCAAGAAGTGCCAGGGAGTTGGAGAGGGCAAGGCCCGCAAGTTCGGCCGCGAGTTCGTCAGCCTCATCGCCAAGTATGTCGAGGAAAACGACATCCTGCGTCCCGACGACTTCGTGGTGCGCACTGCCGCCAACAAGTCTGCCGTCAAGGTGTTCATCATCCAGAGCATCGACCGCAAGATCCCGTTCGAAGACATCGCCCGCGCCAAGGATATGGAGATGAGCGAACTTATCGACGAGCTGGAGAGCATCGTCAATTCGGGCACGCGCATCAATATCGACTACTACATCCGTCAGAATCTGGACGAAGACAAGATGGATGAGATATATGAGTATTTCAAGGATGAGGCTCAGAGCGATTCAGTTTCTGACGCCTTGAAGGAGCTGGGTCCCGACTTCGAAGAGGAGGAGGTGCGCCTGGTGCGCATCAAGTTCATTTCTGAGCTCGGCAACTGATCCTCGCCACCCTTTTTGTTTCAGGAGTAACCTTGTAACGGTCGTCTATGCGGAGGCCGGCGATGCAGACTATCTGCTCGTTGCCTCCGGCGTCGGTGGTCGTGACGACGCTCTGGCGCTGCTTCTGCTCGAGGTCGAGCTTCAGGTCGGTGAAAAAGTCGCTGAGCTTGCGGAATCCTCTCATGCCGAAGGGCCTGAAACGGTCTGCGGCCTGCCAGCGGCGGCAGGTCAGAGGCAGGCTGACCTTGTCGGCGTCGACGTACAGCACGCTGCCGTTTTCGCTGCGGGGGTCGAAACCTTCCCAGATGTCGAGGATTTCTATGTCGACCCGCACCGGAGCGGAGCCGGCGAGGGGATAGACTTTCAGAAACTGACGGTCGCGGATGACCTTGTGGCTGTCGCTGCAGAAGGTCTTGCCGCTCTGCCCGTCAAGGGCAGTCTCTATCTGTGCGAGGATGTCCTCGTTGAAGCCGAAGGGCTGCAGCAGGCGGAACAGCCAGTAGCCAGGCTGGCTCTCGGCGGCCAGACGCTCTATGTCGATACAGAAGGCGTCTCCGTCGCGGGAAGTCAACAGAGCCTTTTTCTGCTCCAGAAGCTCGTCGAGGATAGCTTCGGCTTGTGCGAAACGGGCCATCTCGCGGCTGGAAGTTTCGAGGAACGAGGGGTTGATCAGGGCCAGCTGGGGAAAAACTTTGTGCCGGATGCGGTTGCGGGTGAAGCTGATGTCGCTGTTGGTGGAGTCCTCGCGGTGGACAATGCCGTTCTCGCAGGCGAAATCTTCTATCTGCTGCCTTGAGAAAGAGAGCAGCGGGCGCATGGTCGTGCCGCTTAGCTCCTTCATTCCGGCAATGCCGCGTAGGCCGGTGCCTCGCAGCAGGTTGAGATACATGGTCTCGGCGGCGTCGTTGAGGTTGTGGGCGACAGCCAGCCAGTCAAAGCCGTGCTGCTCGAGCAGCTCGCTGAACCAGCCGTAACGCAACTCGCGGGCAGCCATCTCGATGGAAATGCCCTTGCCGGCTGCGTATGCCCGGGTGTCGAAGCGCCTGGTGAAGAATTCGACGCCGGCGGCTGCAGCCCAGTCCCTTACGAAGGCCTCGTCGCCGTCGCTCTCTTCGCCCCGGAGGGAGAAATTTACGTGAGCAATGGCAAATGCGGGCTTCAGCCTGCTGCGCCTGAACAGCTCCGCCATGCACATCGAGTCGACGCCTCCGCTGACTCCCAACAAAAAGCGGCCACCCTCTGGCGCAAGGCGCCGGAGGGTCCTGTCAAAATCTCCCTGAAGGGAACGGGACATCAGAAGGTGTATGTGAAGCTAAGACCTGAAATCTCCTTGAACTGCACGCCAGGAACCTTTATTACCTTGCCGTCTTCGCCGTAGACCGGATTGCCGTTAGCATCAGTCTTGTCGATGTGCTTGATGTTGTCGTCGTAGATGAGGTATGTCCTGAGCGTCACGCCGAGGAACTTGGTCAGCTGCGCGGTGATGTTGACATCCCAGTTGACCTTGATGTTCAGCGGCTTGTTGAGGTAGTCGGAGAAGAGGGTGAGGGTGGTGTTCGCCTTGAAATCCTGCAGCGTGACAGAGGCGTCGACCTTCACCTGGGCACCGAGCTCATACCTCAGATACTGGTCTTCGGCGTTGCCGTAGAGTTTCCTCAGCTCGGGATCCTGCACGATGACTAGGTTGCTGGTCAGAGGCGCGAAGTTGATAGACACGTTGGGCGACGGAGTGTAGTTGATACCGAAACCGAGAGAGGTGTAACCAGGAGCCATGAAATTCGACACTACGGGGCTGCCTTTCTTGTCCTTGTATCCTACGGTGAACTGCGTGCGGAAGTTGTAGATCACAGAGAAATACAGCTTGTCTGCAGCTTTGTAGCCGTATTTGCTGTCGACGATTATGCGGTCGTCGCTCTTCTTGAAGCCTTCTCCCATGCTCTGGATGAAGCCGTAGCCGAACTGCGCGCGGTTCTCCCAGATGCTTTTGTTCTTGGCGTAATTGGCTTTGAAATCAAGATATGAATTCAATGAAACAGATCCGTAACCGCCGGCTGCCCAGTCCATCAGTGATACCTGTGAGAAACCGAGCTGGGTCAGAAGCGATGTCTTCCAGTATTTGGGATTCTCGATAGCGGCGCCTTCTTCGGCGGGCTTCTCCTGCGCATACATGACAGTAGCGCAGAGCATTACCATGATAGTTGCCAGAATCTTTTTCATATCAGTATGTTTTTAATATGCTTTGGCGAATACCACGCGGCGCGCGCTCGGTTTGCCCGAGTAGACGCACTTGCCCGGCTCTTCGCACACGAAGCTGTCTGAAGGGATGCAGCGGATGGTGGCTTTTGTCTCTTCCTGGATCTTCAGCTCGGTCTCGGTAGTGCCGTCCCAATGGCAGAGGAGGAAATAACCCTGCTCGATCTTCTCCTTGAACTCGTCCCAGCTGTCGACCTTGATGGTGTGGGCCTCGCGGAAGTCCAGAGCCTTCTTGTAGATGTTGTCCTGGATGTCGTCCATGAGCTTGAGGACGTAGTCGGTGATGCCTTCCTGCGGCACTGAGTCCTTGGTGAGGGTGTCGCGGCGGGCGAGCTCCACTGTACCTGCTGCGAGGTCGCGGGGACCCATTGCGATGCGGCACGGCACGCCTTTGAGCTCCCACTCTGCGAACTTGAAGCCCGGACGCAGATTGTCGCGGTCATCGATGGTGACGCTGAGCCCTTTGGCTTCCATGTCAGCCTTGATGGCCTCCATCTTCTCGACGAGGGCGGCATGCTCTTCGGGAGTCTTGAAGATAGGAACCATGACCACATGGATAGGAGCGAGCTTAGGAGGCAGCACGAGGCCGTTGTCGTCGCTGTGCGCCATGATCAGGGCGCCCATCAGGCGGGTTGAAACGCCCCATGAGGTAGCCCATACGTATTCGAGGTTGCCCTCCTTGTTGGCATACTGGACGTCGAAAGCCTTGGCGAAGTTCTGGCCAAGGAAGTGCGAAGTTCCGGCCTGCAGCGCCTTGCCGTCCTGCATCATAGCCTCGATGCAGTAGGTGTCGATGGCGCCTGCGAAACGTTCGCTCTCGGACTTGTGGCCCACGATTACCGGCACGGCCATGAACTCCCTTGCAAACTTGGCGTATACGCCCACCATCTTCTCGGCCTCGGCAACAGCCTCAGTTGCGGTGGCATGGGCGGTGTGGCCTTCCTGCCAGAGGAATTCGGCGGTACGCAGGAAGAGGCGGGTGCGCATCTCCCAGCGGACTACGTTGGCCCACTGGTTGATCAGAAGGGGAAGGTCCCTCCATGACTTGATCCAGTTTTTATATGTATTCCAGATAATGGTCTCTGAAGTGGGGCGGATGATGAGTTCTTCCTCGAGCTTTGCGGCAGGGTCTACAACGACTCCGCTGCCGTCAGGGTTGTTCATGAGCCTGTGGTGGGTCACCACTGCGCACTCTTTTGCGAAGCCCTCGACATGCTCGGCTTCTTTGCTGAGGAAAGACTTGGGGATGAAGAGCGGGAAGTATGCGTTGCTGTGCCCGGTGTCTTTGAACATCTTGTCGAGCGTGTGCTGCATCTTCTCCCAGATTGCATATCCGTAAGGCTTGATTACCATGCAGCCTCTGACTGCTGAGTTCTCGGCAAGGTCGGCCTTGACCACAAGGTCGTTATACCACTGAGAATAATTGTCATTCCGGCTGGTAAGTTCTTTTGCCATGCTGTTTTATTTTGGTATAAATTTTGATAATTTTGCTCTGCAAACCGATTTAAGGCATTTTTATGCAGTTTTAACGGGAGCAAAAGTAATAAAAATAACTAACATAGGAGGTAACCATGAAAAACAGAATGATCTTACTGCTGCTGGCTTCGCTGGTGCTTAGCTCTTGCGGCTCTTATGGCTACTATTCTTCTTCGTTGTATGACGACGGCATCTACTACAAGCCCGACAGGGTCAGGATGATGACTGCCAGTCAGGCCGCAGCTGAGAAGGCCGCCGTTAAGAACGATGATGTCTACACTGCCCGTGAAGCAGCTAAAGATACAGAGAGGTATACAGTCCATATCGACAAGATCTACTCAGACAACTCCTCAATCTATGATCTCGACGAAGACGAGACCTACGAGAGCCGTCTGCGCAAGTTCGACGACACGGACATCACTCTTACTGTAAATGTAATCGAATACGACTCATGGAGCCGTCCCTGGTACAATCCCTGGTGGGGCACATACCGCTACTCATGGTATTACCGTCCCTGGAGGGTTGCATGGTACGACCCCTTCTGGTACGATCCGTTCTACTTCGACCCCTGGTATTATGATCCCTGGTACAGCGGTATTTACTGGTATTCTTCATACTGGACTTCTCCGTTCTACTATGATTCATGGTATCACCGTCACCACTACTGGGCTTACGGTCCGAGCTACTACGGCCCTTACTACGGCTACGGTTACGGCGGATATTACGGCCCCGGCGGAAACTTCAATGACGGCATAGGCCGCAGAGACCGCGACGTGGTTTACGGCCGCAGGGGTGGCTCAGCCATCGCAGGTACAGCAGGCGCAACAGCTGCAGTTTCACGCGCTTCAGGTTCGTTCGCAACCAACGGCTCGCGCAGGGTAGACGGCGTTTCGGCTGCAGTCCGCAGCGCTTCTTCAAGGGAAGTTGCCCAGGCTACAGGTCTCAGCAGCGGTTCAACCCGCTCAGTAGGTTCAAGGGATGCATCAACCGGTCTCACCCGCACTGATGCCGGCGGCTCATCAAGGTCTGTAAGCTCACGCTCAATCAACAACGCTATCACTCCTGCATCCAGCAGGGCTGGTTCCAGCACTGCTACCTCTTCAGGCTCACGCAGGGCAGGCGAAGCAGTAGGCAGCGGCTCAACTGGTTCAACCCGCTCTTCAGGTTCAGTCTCATCAGGTTCAGGCAGCAGCCGCTCTACCGGTTCAAGCACCCGCTCTTCATCTGGCTCAAGCAACCGCTCGTCAGGTTCAGTGTCACGCTCATCCGGTAATTCAAGCACACGCTCTTCTGGATCAGTGTCATCAGGTTCAAGCAGCCGTTCATCTGGCTCAAGCAGCCGCTCATCAGGCTCTTCAAGCAGCCGTTCTTCAGGCAGCAGCTACAGCTCAGGTTCAAGCACTCGCTCTAGCGGTGGCGGATACTCAGGCGGCGGCGGATATTCAGGTGGTGGTTCAAGCCGTTCAAGCGGCGGCGGTGGCGGCGGATTCTCC
>JAFYZI010000134.1 GCA_017548725.1 Bacteroidales bacterium | reverse complement strand
CCGGCCGCACATACGCCGCACTCACCACCCTCTTCGGCCCGACGCTCGGAGTGTCGCTGTCGCTGATGGCAGTGCGCTACGCCAACGCCGGCATCGCCTCGACTCTGATGGCTCTTACCCCCGTGCTCATCATCGCCCCCTACGCAATCATGCACAAGCAGAAAATCCGTATGAAAGAAATCATCGGAGTCATCGTCAGCATGATCGGTGTGGCCATGTTCTTCCTTCTGTAATCAATACCTAAACATACCCGACGCTATGAAAAAACTGATTCTTCTCACCTCGATAATCCTGATGGCCGCTTCTTGCAGCAACAGTGTCCCGCAGAACCGTGTGATAGCCCACCGCGGCTTCTGGCAGACTGAAGGCTCGGCCCAGAACAGCATGGCCTCGCTGCGCCTCGCAGTGGAGAGCGGCTTCTACGGCAGCGAGTGCGACATCCAGCTCACCGCCGACAGCTGCTTCATCGTGTTCCACGACACAAACATCCACGGTAAGAACGTAGAAGACATGACCTTCGACGAAGTCCTGGCCGACACCACGCTGGTCAACGGGGAGCGCATCTCCACTGTCGACGAGTACTTCTTGGCCTTCGCAGGCATGAAGGGCAGCACAAAACTCATCATCGAAGTGAAGCCGCAGGTCACTGAAGACATGATGAGTCTCAGCATCGCACGGACCGCCGAGGCCATCAAGAAATACGGCATCCAGAAGCGCGTCGAGATTATCTCGTTCAGCTACCGCGCCTGCAAGGAACTGGCAGCCATCTTCCCTGAGATTCCGGTGTCATTTCTCGACAGGGCCCACAATGTCAGCTTCGCCCAGATGAAGGCTGACGGCATCGACGGCATCGACTACCGCTACAACTGCATCCTCGAGAACCTCTCTCTCATCGAGGAGGCTCACGAGGCCGGATTCATCGTGGATGTCTGGACTCCGGACGATCCTGAGGAGGTGCTGACAATGGTCGATGCCGGCCTGGACTATGTCACCACGAACAGGCCGGATCTGATGCTGGAAATCCTTCAGTAAGTTTATTTCGCTCCAAGCAGATCCTTCGCCGCAAGGACGAGGAACATGTAGTGCGACGACCCGCCGCCGAGCACGTATTCTACCTGCTGCCACAGATAAGGGAAGGTCAGCAGCTCGGGGAAGTCGGGACGGATGAGCGCGGTGCCGGACACTGTGCCGCCGGGGACGTATGTCCAGTCGGCACGGTTGAAGCCGTAGCCTACGGTCACAGACTCGGCTCCCACTCCGCCTGCGAACGAGGCCTGGTTGATGCCGGGGTGGCGGCCGAGGATGAAGTTAAGGGCGTCGAACACCTGGTCCGGGGCGAAGATGTCGGGATATTCCTTGGCCAGGAAGTAGTGGCGGTAGCCGAACGACTGGATGTCCCAGCCGGCGCCCCAGATGCTCGGGCGGTACGGCACGCCATAGGGAGTCTCGGAGCTCTGGCGGTCGAGCATCTCGCGGTATCTGGTGAGGGCTGCCCTGAAGGCTTCGCACTGCTTCTTATATTTCTTCTGGCCTTCCATCTGCTTCTCGACTCTGGCGATGTACCATGCGCAGTTGGCTGCCGAGGCCACTACTGCGTCCCAGTTGTCTACGATGAAGTCAAAGTATTTCTGCTCGCCGGTGGTGAGGTACAGTTCGGTGGCCAGCTGCATCTTCGACATGGGGCCGCCGCGGAAGCCGGCAGGTATCTCGGCCTCGTCAAATATCTTCTTGGCTATAGCCACGCAGTGGTCTGCAAGGGTGTCGTTGAGGCCGCGAAGGGCACGGGCCGAGGCCGCCACGTTGACAGCCATGCTCACTCCGTTGCCGGTGTCGGGGAATATCCAGCGGTCGTCGCCGTTGCCGCTTATGCCGTCAGAGACTGCGGCGGGGTCGCCGAGATGTGTGTACTGGCGAAGGTTGTTGGTGATTGTGCCGCGGGCGAAGCGGCCCATTGCGAGATATCCGTTCACTACATACAGCATTCCGTGCTCGATCTGCTGCTGGATGTCGTTCTTGCCGTCCGGCTCGTGGATCTCGACGGTACGGCGGTTCTGGTCGATGGCGGTGGCGTCAATCTCGGGGTGGAAGCTTTCCAGGGCCATTGTGAGGATGTAGCATTCACCGCCGGTGGTGGCGCGGATGTCGTCGTCTCCGGCGTCATGCCAGCCGCCCACGTTCACTCCGTGGACAGGGTCCAGCGCCTTGAACGCCGTCTTGTTGTCCTCGGGCTGGGCATAGCCGTCGATATGGTTGCCGGCCGGGGCCATGAGAGCGTCGTCGAGATGGCAGGCGTCGTGCCATACCTTATATTTTTCCATTATCCTCATGTGGCACATCTGGTAAGGCAGGAAGTATTCGATGACGGGCTGCCAAACGCCTCTGTCATATACGTCCTGTGCGATACGGAAGATCGGGGAGCTGCTGCCGCCATAGCGCAGCTCGTAGAGGCCTTCTTTCTGCACGTCGGTGAAATCGACCTTGTAGTAATCGTAGCGGAGGAAGTTCCCTTCCCATTTGACGGCCGGGATGTTCTTGACGAAGTGCTCGCCGTCGGCTTCATAGCGCACGAGGGTGGCTTCGGCCAGCGGGGCGTCGCGGCGGTCGGTCTCGATGATGGCCACCTTGCTCTGGTTGGGCAGATAGCCCACCTGGGAGGTCTGCACCACGGGCTTGTAGGTCCAGCCTGCCACGACGTTGGGCTCGATGTACCATTTGACTGCGCCCTTGGTGACTCCGGCGGGGATGTCGGAGCGGAGCACGAACCAGCCGTTGTTGTGGTTCATGCGGCCGTCGTAGAGTTTCAGGTCGGCGTCGGTGAGGCTCCTGATGGTCAGGCGGCTGTAGGGATCGTCGGGGCGCGAGGTGAAACTCTTGCCGACGGCATACGGCTCGGCTATTACTGCGTCGGCCGTGAACGGGCTGTAGCCCTCGCCTATCAGATGTGCTATGTCAGTACCCTGGGCTCTTGCGGGCTTGTAATCGCCGACGCTCTTGTAGACGTAACTTTCCTGCGTGAGCAGCGGAGAGTTGGGCTGCTGGGGGTAGATGCCCTGCTTGTCATCCATTATCCACGGCTTTCCGAAGAGGTCGCCGGGGAAGAATTCGATGTTGAAGCCGGCGCGGCCGAGCAGCGCCTCCGGGACGGGGGTGTCAAGGTCGACGGTCACCAGGAAGCCTTTCTGGTAGGGTTCGAGGGTCACTGTGTATATGACGTTGTACTCAGGGTATATCATGGGGTTGAAGCCGGTGAAATGGCGGCTCGAATCGGGGAAGCAGAGAGTGGTGATGATGCGCTCGCCCTCAACTTTGCGGCTGATCTGCTTCGGGACGGGCTGCCACTGGCCTGGCGTGGGTTCGAAGCGGATGTCGCCGTTGCTGGCCACGCGGTGGCCGTTCATCAGCACCGAGATGCCGCCCTGATGTCCCTCAGGGTAGAAGTCGTCGAATGCCATGACGTCTACGCCGTCTTTGTTGAAGTAGCCGGAATTGTTGATGTGGAAGTCCTGCGCTCCCAGACTCGCCGCGAACGAGAGTGCCGCAAGCACGATGGAAAGTCTCTTGAAAAACATAGCGTCGGTTATATGTGTCTCTTGCGAATTTAAGAATAGATTTGGATATTTCGTCAGAAGCCCATATATTTGCGGTCCAATACCGCGGGGTAGAGCAGTTGGTAGCTCGTCGGGCTCATAACCCGGAGGTCGGAGGTTCGAGTCCTCCCTCCGCTACTAAAACGAAAATCACGGCAGCCAAATGGCTGCCGTTTCGTTTTAGTAGCGGAGCATCCACCCCCTGTCACTTCGTGACATCCCCCCTTGGGGGAAGACTGCGGCCTTCGCTTCGCTCCCGGCCGGTGGCTTCGTGGCTCGTGTCCTTCGGACACATCGCACACTCCACCACGGCGCTGATGCGCCCTGCCGTTTTCGTTTAGTAGCGGAGGGAGGACT
>JAFYZI010000133.1 GCA_017548725.1 Bacteroidales bacterium | reverse complement strand
GGCCGCTGCCGTTGCAGTTGTAGAAACAGATCGGCAGGAAGGCATACTCCAGCTTGCTGTAATCGCCGTTATTATACTGGCTCAAGTAATCATCCGGATACAAGAACACATACATGCCGTTAGGCTTGCCGTAAGTAGTGTCGCCTACCTGCTCGATGTTCATCAGGGGCTTAAGTCCGTTGATGAGCATCTCGCTCGCCGAGGCACATCCGTGGCCGGTGATGATATACAGCTTTTCCAGATCGAGAGAGATATCCTGGCCGGAGTCATCTTTGATACGCGTCACCTCGTATGAGTTGTCATACTTGCTCAGATTTGCATTATGTATCCTCTTGGTATATACCTGCCCGACTGCCGAAGCCGGAGCCAGATAGTTGATGAGGGTGTCGCTGGCCCTAGAGTCTCCGCCTCCGTTGTAGCGCAGGTCGAGAATCATCTTCTTCACTCCTGCGAAACGGAACATGTCCATAGTCTCCTTTATGTCGTCGATCATCGGCTTGCCGTTGGCGTCACGACCGGCCTGGAAGCCCAGATACATGAAATAGCCCACCTTCTCGTTGAGACCGGGCCAGTCTCTGGAGTCATATATCCTGGTTATCAAGCCGGGGCGTATGTTGAGCGAAGTGGCGGCAGTAATCTGCATCTCCCTCGCCTTCCCCTCCAGGTCGCGGAACACGAAAGTCTGTGGAGTCGAAGTCGGCGGTTCATAGAACACTTTGTTGAACTGCCCGCTGCTGACAAGCTGGTCTTTGCTCTTGCCGTTGATAGACTCGATAGTCCAGCCGCGAGTCACTCCCGCCTTGTCGAAGGGAGAACCGGGATAGACATATCTGACTTTCACGTCATAATCATCGTAATACTCCAGCGGCTGCGAGAGCGAGGCTCCGTAGGTACCGTATACTGTACCCGTCTCTTCGGACACATATTCCTCTCCGGTCTCCATCCAGCTCCAGCGGTCTTTGGCCACGAGAAGGCTGTTGTAGAACTGCTCGACAGTAGCGGGGGAATTATAATTAGCTTTCTGGGAAACTTCCGTGTTCCAGTAGTAATAACCCTGCAACAGGTCGTGGACGTACTTCTTAGCTACCCGGTCTTTCGATGTCTCAGGATCGACAGGATTGCAGGCGCAGAGAACTGCAGCTAAGAGGGCCAGTACTGGAATGAGTCTATTTTTCATCATCGAATTCAAGCAGATAGACAACCTCTGAATCTTTCTGGAAATAATATTGCTCCCTTGCGAACATCTCCAGAGTGTCGGCATTCGAGGTCAGCTGGTTAATCTTGTCCGTGGTGGCGTCCGTGGCGTTGCGGTAATATAGCTTCTGGCGGTTCTGGTCTGAGATCGTGGAGAGACTCTTGAACAGCACTATCGAGTTGTTGCGGTCGACGAAGCCTATGATGACAAGGAATATAATCGTGGCTATGACATACTTGTTAAGCACGATTTTGAACACGAGGCTCTTCTCCTTGAGAGCCACTATCTTATCCTTGATTTTAGCAAACAAAGCCATGCTGGGCGGGTATTTCGGCATGTAAAGTTAATCCAAAAATTGTATATTTGCTCAAAATTGCAAACACAGCAAGTATTATGTTCAAATCTGGTAATTACAAATTCTACTACCCTACTCTCAGCGAGAGCTGGATCATCGTGCTAATTTTCGTGCTGCTGGGCAGCCTGGTGGGCGGCGTCGCCACTTTGCTTGTCAGGAACACAGCCCTGTCTGCAGTAATGACATCCATATCATATATAATGACTATGCTCCCGCCTTTCTGGTACATAGCAGCAAAGGCAAAGAAGAACGCCAACCCCGTGCTTGCAGCTCCGACCTATGTCAAGCTCAACAAGCCCCACTTCGGCAAGATCGGCGTCTTCCCCCTGTTCGTAGTGCTGGCCATCGCAGTATGGGCCATCGCCATAGTCACCGAGCCCCTCACGTCATGGATGGAGATGCCTGACATGATAAAGGAAGCCTTCGAGGCTGCATTCGACACGTCTAAACCTGTAGACCTGATTATCTCGACAGCCATCCTTGCTCCCCTTTGCGAGGAGTTCCTCTGCCGCGGAAACATGATGCGAGGCATCCTGGTCCAGAAGCAGAGTGCAGTCAAGGCTATACTCTGGTCGGCATTCATCTTCGCGCTGATCCACTTCAACCCCTGGCAGTCAGTTCCGGCCTTCGTCCTCGGATGCTTCTTCGGCTGGATCTACTACAAGACCCACAGCCTCTGGGCCTGCGTTTTCATGCATTTCGTCAACAACGCAACCTCTGTCGTGCTGTCGCTCATATTCCCTGAACTAGCCGTCAACGAATCCCTGTCTTCAGTAATAGGCAAGGGTACTTACACCATAGTATTTTTCTCGGCGCTGGTAATCCTTCTCGCCGCAATCTACCTGCTTTACAAAAAACTGGACGACCATGACGAAATTGCATCCTTTGAAGTTCAATGCGATTCTCAAGAACCGGGTCTGGGGCGGGAAGAAACTGACGTCACTGTATAATCAGAATCTTCCTGAAGACGACACCGAGGCTGCGGCTCTCGACCCTGAGCACATCGGCGAAAGCTGGATACTGAGCGACATGGGTGCAGACGAGAGCACCGTCAGCGAAGGGTTCCTCGAAGGCAACACCCTTGAAGACATACTTGAGACCTACCTGGGAGACCTCGTGGGCGATGCGGTCTACGACCATTACCGCAACCAGTTCCCCCTGCTGATCAAACTTCTCGACATAAATGACAGGCTGAGCGTCCAGGTCCACCCGGACGACATAATTGCTGAGCAGCGCTATGACAGCTACGGCAAGAAAGAGTGCTGGTATGTGCTGGAGGCCGGCCAAGACGCAGTGATCTGGCTTGGATTCAACAGGGATGTCACCGCCACGGAATTTTATGAGGCATGCAAGAAAGGCACTGCCGACGAACTGCTGAACGCATTTCACCCTAAAAAAGGAGAATGTTACCTCATCAATCCCGGCACTGTACATGCCGCCGGAGGCGGACTGGTGATAGCCGAGGTCCAGGAGTCCAGCGACGTCACCCTGAGGCTCTACGACTGGGGCCGCGAGAACAACCCCGCCACAGCCCGCGAGATGAATCTGGAAGAGGCCATCGACATAATAGACTACAGCAGGCTCAATGCTGAGGACTGCATAGTCCGCAAGCCTGAGAGCGGCAAGGTCATCTTCGACACCGACATTTTCACGCTGACCGAGATCAAGCTCAAAGAGCCGTATCGCGTGGTTCCGGAGCAGTTCAACAGCTTCGTCGTATACATCTGCGTCGAAGGCACCATAGAACTGCAGGCTCCGCACGCCGACGGGAACAACCAGATGTTCAGACTCAAGAAGGGCCAGCTGGTGCTGGTGCCGGCTTCTGTTGACGAATGCTTCCTCGTGCCCGTCACAGCCTCAGCATCAGTGCTAGAGACCTACATCAAGGTTGACGAAAACGAAAAAGACGACTACATTAACGAATAAACTATGGCTGATTCTACAAGAATAGACAAATTCCTGTGGTCTATCAGGGTGTTCAAGACACGCGCCGACGCCACAGAAGCCTGCAAGGGCGGTAAAGTCACCGTCAACGGCCAGGATGCAAAACCGTCCAAGGAAGTAAAGGGCGGAGACGTAATATCCGTCCGCAAGGGAGCCATACATTACACATACAAGGTGCTACTGCCCATCGAGAAACGGCAGGGAGCCAAAGAGGTCGAGAAATACGCCCAGAACCTCACCCCCGAGAGCGAACTGAAAAAAATGAATGCCCCGGTAGAGACATTCTTCGTGAAAAGGGACCGCGGGGCCGGACGCCCCACCAAAAAGGAAAGAAGGGAAATGGACGACCTCTACACCACCTTGTGGGAATCGTCCGATTCTTTCGACGGCGACTGAAGCGGAGACGGCATCTGAGCCGACTTGGCGTTGCACTGGTTCATAGCCCTGTCGACACCTTCCAGCACATACTGCCTGATGGCTGCGGTAGTTCTTTCCAGCAGCTGCGGCAGCGCGCGCTTCTCTTCGAGCAGCAGCTCGCTCAGCACGAAATCAACCTGGCCGCCGGGCAGGAAGCCGTTGCCGATGCCTATCCTCAGGCGGGCATATTCGTTAGATGCAAGGCAGTAATCGATGCTCTCCAGGCCGTTGTGGCCGCCGGTGCTGCCTTTCTTGCGCATGCGCAGGGTGCCGAACTCGAGAGCGAAATCGTCGACCACTACCAGCAGATTCTCCAGCGGGATATTGAGCTCCTTGAGCCAGTAGCGCACAGCCTCGCCGCTGAGGTTCATGTAAGTCGAAGGCTTGAGCAGCGTGACGATGTTGTTCTTGAGCCTGAATTCAGCTATTGCGCCGTACCTCTTTACAGAAAAAACAGCATTGGATGCCTCAGCGAGGGCATCCAATGCCATAAATCCCATATTGTGACGGGTCATCGCGTATTCTGAACCGATGTTACCTAATCCTGCGATCAAGTAATTCATACCCGTCAGTTTCCTCTTTAAAGATTACTCAGCCTCAGCTGCAGCGGCAACTGCGTTACGGGTAGCCTTGACAGCGCAAACGATAGCGGTCTTCGGGGTAACGATGTTAACCTTGTCGTAGTGAAGGTCGCCGGCGTTGATGCGTTTGCCGAGCTTGAGGGTAGTGATATCAACAGGCAGCTCGTCGGGCAGGTCAGCCATGAGAGCGCTTACGCGGAGTTTGCGTACGTTTACAGTGAGCTTGCCACCCTGCCTTACACCTTCTGAATTACCGAAGATGCGAACAGGAACATCGATAGTGATGGGCTTGTCTTCTGTAACGGCTACGAAATCAATGTGGAGAGGCCTGTCAGTTACAGGGTGATACTGAACTTCGCGGAGAACGGCGGTGCTCACCTTTCCGTCGATGTCAAGATCGATAATGAATGAAGCGGGCTGGCTTACGAGAGCGAGGAAATCCTTCTCATCTACTGAGAAAGCTACATTCTCAACACCATTTCCATAAAAGTTGCAAGGAACCCTGCCTGCGTTGCGGACTTCTCTGATATCCGCCTTTGTGCCTGTGGTACGGACAGTACCGGCAATTGAATAATGTTTCATCGATAAAAACTTAAAATGTGTTACTCAAATCGGGACGGAAACAAGCTCCGGCCCTTTTCCCATTGCACCAAAACACTTGATGTGTTTTATATTGCGCCGCGAAGATACAAAAAATATTATGATTGCAAAATTTTAGAGCGCTCCCGTATCTTGCGTCCAATCAAGGGTTTTGTAGTAAGAATTGAGATACGTGGCATTCTCAATCGGGATGTATGTGCTAAGGCCGCTGTGAGTGCGCACCTGCACCACTCCGAGGATCCATTCAGTCGCATATTTGCTTAGCACGCACCTGTCCATCGCTGCCTTGAATTCGCTCAGTTCACTCTCTGTGGCGAACTGCTTGACGTAGTCGGTCAGGTCATAGAACCAGTGCTTGTTGCCGGTGTAGTAATGCTGCACGGCAGAAGGATTCACCAGCGGCATGTCGGCCTTGTGGGCGGCAAATATCTTGCGGGAAACCGCGGCGAGCTCGTCCAGCTTGCTGCAGTCTATGAGTGAAACTGTCGCAGTGCGGTTCGCCCCGGTCTGGGCGTTGTAGAAGTCGTAATACTGCTTGCAGATATCCTGCAGGGCTGCAGGCCCCTTGCCGGTATGGTCATAGAAGAAATCCTGGCCGATTGCGCTGTAGGGGAAGCCGTCCACCAGAATCTCGGCGCAGCTTGCTATCAGATAGTCGGTCTTATCCCTGAGCTGGTATGCGACTTCGACGGTAGCCATCAGACAGCTGTCGAAGAGGATGAATTCGTAGTGGCGGGTAAGCACGTCAGCCAGATCCCTTATGTCCATCTCGCAGGCGGCCTCCTGGGCGAACGACTTGCTGACGCTGCGGCCTTCCTTGGGATTAGCATAATAACCCGGGGGCAGCCAGCCGGTGCCGTGAGACCAGAGTATGAGGCCGCGGCGCTCGCTGGGGTAGAAATACTCCACATCGTCGAGCACGCGCTTCAGATTGTCAGTGTCCGCACTGTTGAAGCCGTTGTCATAGAGTTTGACGAGCTCCTTGTATACAAGACCTTCACTGGTGACGTAGTATCTGTGAAGGGCGGGATTCTCGCTGCCGTCGTCGTAGAACACCAGCAGGGCTTCGTCCTTGTCGGTGCGGATGGGAAGATAGCCCCTGACAAGATTCGCCAGGTCGCCCTCAGCATACCACTGCAGGCCGTTTCCGTCGCAGGCCAGATACAGCAGGACTGTCCGCGAGAAAGACTGTGGACGCGGAGTGTCAAGCTTTACGCATGACGACAGCGCTACAAGACATGTCAGGAATATGGCAGCGAACCGTTTCATACTTCTACGATTAATGTATCATAAGCAGGATACACTCCTGCAGGGAGCGATGCAGCAAATTGCAAATATGGGGCCAGTGAATGGGAGATGTGCGTGATGTATGACGTTTTGGCACCTACCCTCTCGATAACTGACAGCGCTTCGTGCAGGCCGAAGTGCGAAGGGTGAGGATTGTAAGTCACGCAGTTTATCACGAACACGTCCAGGCCGCGGAGCTTCTCGAATTCTTCTTCAGGGATGCTGTTGGCGTCGGTCAGATAGCCTATGGTCCCGATCCTGAAACCCAGCACGGGCAGCTTGGCGTGGTAAGCCCTTATAGGAGTCACCTTCACCCCGCCTACGAAAAAGTCTTCGTAAGGACGGATTGTCTGCAGCAGGAACCTCGGGCTGCCGGGGTATATCTTGTCGGTGTCGAAGGCGTAGGCATACTCCATCTTCAGCGACTCCTGCACATACTCTTCGCAGTAGATCGGGAAGGAGCGCTTCTCGAGGAAGTTGATGGCCCTGACGTCATCCAGGCCGCCGGTGTGGTCCTTATGGTTGTGGGTCAGCAGGATTGCGTCCAGATGGTCGGTGCGGGAACGCAGCATCTGATATCTGAAGTCAGGCCCGGCGTCGATGAGGATCTTCTGCCCCATAGCCTCGATGAGAGCGCTGGTGCGCAGCCTCTGGTCCCTGGGGTCGGCAGAGGAGCACACCGGGCAGTGGCACCCGATGACCGGGACGCCCTGAGATGTGCCTGTACCGAAGAATGTAATCCGCATCTGCCTGTCAAACATTATACATTATTCTGCAAATGTACGTTTTTTCCATACCTTTGTAAATATGTACGGCCAATTATTTCTAATCCCTACCCCTCTCGGGGGCGACGACCTGCGATACGTCCTTCCGGACGCCGTGTTCAGCACCGTCGCCAGGCTCGACACCTTCGTGGTCGAGGAAGTCCGCACTGCAAGGCGTTTCCTCTCAGCCGCCGGGCTGAAGGGCCGCATCGACACCCTGCAGCTGTATGAGCTTAACGAGCATTCCACCCCGCAGGATGCGGAACGCTACCTGCAGCTTCTGCTGGACGGCAGGGATGTAGGCCTTCTGAGCGAAGCGGGGCTGCCGGCAGTGGCCGACCCGGGAGCTGCGCTGGTGAAACTGGCGCAGGAGCATGACATAGAGGTCGTGCCTCTCGTCGGGCCGTCTTCCCTCATGATGGCTCTGATGTCTTCCGGCATGAACGGCCAGAACTTCGCCTTCAACGGCTACCTGCCTGTCAAGCCGCAGCAGCGCAAGGAGAGCCTCCGCAAGCTCGAGAAGCTGTCGGCCCAGACCGGCCAGACCCAGATAATAATAGAAACCCCTTACCGCAACGACGCCATGCTGGCAGACATGCTGGAAGTCCTCAAGCCGGCCACCCGCATCTGCATAGCCGCCGACATCACCATGCCGACCCAGTTCATCCGGACTAAGACTGCAGCCCAGTGGAAGAAGGCTCCCGCAGCCATCGGCAAGCGTCCCTGCGTGTTCATAATATCTGCATAGATGAAAGAGAATCTCGACAAGATAACCCTTACCGGGATGCGCTTCTACGCATTCCACGGCTGTCTGGAGTTCGAAAGGCAGCACGGCAACGACTTCCAGGTGGACCTGGAGTGCCGCCTCGACCTGAGCAAGGCCGCCGAGAGCGACGCTCTGGAAGACAGCGTTGACTATTCGGCCCTCTACACTATCGTGGCCGAGCAGATGGAAAAACCTTCCAACCTGCTGGAGCATGTGGCCGGCCGCATCGGAGCCGCCGTCAAGGAGAGATTCCCGCAGATCGAAAGCTGCGCCGTCACCGTGACCAAGTTCAATCCGCCCTATGACGGCCGCTATGAGCCCAGAGGCCAGGGATACGCATCGGTAACAATAAACTGCTGATATGGACAGGACTGTCGCGTTCGTCACTCTCGGGTGCAAGCTGAATTATGCCGAGACATCTACCATGGTCCGTTCCTTCGAGGAAAGGGGCTATACTCATGTCGAGGCCACTTTGCCCGCAGATATCTACGTGATCAACACCTGCTCAGTGACCGAGCATGCCGACAAGAAATGCCGCAACATAATCCGCCGCCTGCATAAGGTAAATCCGGCCGCCCGCATAGTGGTGACAGGCTGCTACGCCCAGCTCAAGCCCGAAGAAATCGCAGCGCTGGAAGGGGTTTACGCTGTCCTCGGAGCAAAGGACAAGGCCAGGACGGTGGCAGTCGCCATCGACGGCCCGGGCGGCATCTACACTACGCCCCGCAATGATGCGAAAGGCTTCATGGGCGCATACTCGTCCGGCGAGAGGACCCGCTCGTTCCTCAAGGTTCAGGACGGCTGCGACTATTTCTGCACCTATTGCACAGTACCTCTGGCAAGGGGCGCCAGCCGCAACATCTCCATAGCCGAGCTGACCGCCCAGGCCCGCGACATCGCCGCCTCAGGAATAAAGGAAGTAGTGCTCACAGGCGTCAACACCGGCGACTTCGGCCGCAGCACCGGGGAGTCGTTCCTTGACCTGCTGAAGGCCCTCGACAAGGTGGAAGGTATCGAGCGCTACCGCATCTCCTCGATTGAACCGAACCTGCTCACCGGTGAGATAGTGGACTGGATAGCTTCCGGCACGAAGTTCCTCCCCCACTTCCACATCCCCCTGCAGAGCGGCTGCGACAAAACCCTGGCCGCCATGCACCGCCGCTACGACACCCAGTTCTTCGCCGACAAGATAGCCTATATCCGCTCCCGCATGGACCATGTATTCTTCGGCATAGATGTGATAGTCGGCTTCCCCGGCGAGACTGAAGAGGATTTCCTCGAGACTTACCGTTTCCTGGAGAGGATAGCCCCCGCGTTCATCCACATCTTCCCTTATTCCCGCAGAGCCGGCACAGTGGCCGCAGCGATGAAGCCGCAGGTGCAGGAATGCGTCAAGACAAAGCGCGTCCAGATGCTCGAAGAACTCTGCGAGAGGCTCCACGCCGACTTCTGCAAGGCCAATGAAGGGCGCACCGAGCAGGTGCTTTTCGAGAGCACCGACAAGGGCGGGAAAATGTTCGGCTATACTAGGAATTACATAAAGGTCGAAAGGCCCTATGACAGCGCGCTCATAGGCCAGATCGTGGACGTCGTCCTCCCCTGAAAATTATCCGTTGAGAATCCTTGACACCAGCTCCAGCAGCAGCTCGCCGTCGTCGGCGCTGCCGCGGGCGTTGCTCTTGCTGCGGTAGTCGTACTCCCTGAGCACCGCAATCACCTTCATGCACTTCTTGAGGGGGTAGTTGCGGGCCGCAGTCTCATACTCCCCGATGAAATAAGGGTTGATGCCCACGGCCGCAGCGATCTCCTGGCGCGAAGCGCGGTCAGCCACGGCGGCATGGTAGCGGAGCAGTTTTATGAAATGGCTGCTAAGGGCGCCCATTATCATCTGGATCGGGAAGCGCTTGGGGCTCTGGCCGAAGAAGACTGATATGCGGTAGACAGTCGCAGTGTCCTTTGCCGAGAGGGCCTTGGTGAGCTCAAACACGCTGTAGTCCCTGCTGACACCCACATTCTCCTCCACCGTGTCGGCAGTGATGCGCTTGCTGTCGCCGTCGGAGAACAGCCTCGACAGCTTGTCGACCTCGAGGGCTATCTTGCTCAGGTCCGTGCCGCAAGCCTCCGCCAGCATCATCGATGCTTCGGGGGTAATCTCCATGCCTTTCGCTGACACATATTTCTCGATCCAGAGCGGGATGCGGCCTTCCTGGACGGGATTTGACTCGAACACCACTCCTACCTTGGAGGCGTCTTTGTAGAACTTGGTGCGCTTGTCGATGTTCTTCGTGCTGCCGGCGTCGTTGGGAGTTTTGTAGCAGACGATGAGGATGGTGGTGGGCACGATGTTGGGGTAATAGTCTGCAATGGTCTCGATCTTCTTCATCATCTGGGCTTCCTTGACCACTACGACCTGGCGGGACACCATCATCGGGTACTGCCTGGCGGCGCTGACCACCTGAGCGGCATCGGCGTCGGCCCCGTAGAACACCAGCTGGCCGAAATCCCTCTCCTCCGGCGGAAGCGCCTTGTCCATCAGCAGGGCGCAGAGCCTGTCGATATAGAAATGCTCCTTGCCGAAAAGGAGGTAGTAAGGAGCGAACCTGCCGGCAAGGATGTCGGCCTCGATGGAGGCGAACTGCTGGACCGTATCTGATGTCATTCGTGCCATAAAGCGAAGGTAATTATTTTTGAGTATCTTTGCAACGAGCTTTAAGGCCAAGGCATGACGCAGATTTTCGACCCCATCCGCAAGAAATATGTAGAGCGCACTCCCGAGGAGGAAGTACGCCAGGGCGTCATATCCAGCCTGCTGGGAGCCATGGAAGTCCCGGCCACCCACATTGCCGTGGAGCAGGGCTTCAAGTTCAACGGACTGCAGTACAGGGCCGACATCATCGTCTACGGCCGCGACCTCGCCCCCGCCATGCTGGTGGAGTGCAAGGCCCCGTCAGTAAAGCTCACCGACAGCGTCATCGACCAGGTGGTCCGCTACAACATGGTCCTGAACGTGGCCTACATAATGATCACCAACGGGCGCAAGACCTGCCTGTGCAAGCTTGACGGCGACAGCGGCAGATACGAGTTCCTGAGTTCCATCCCCAAATACAGCGAAATAACTGCAGCATGACCGGCCCCCTTGACCATAGCATATTCAAGATCGTCAGCGAGCAGGCCCGCCAGCTCGGCGTGAGGGCTTTCGTCATCGGTGGCTACGTCAGAGACTGGTTCCTGCACCGTCCCAGCAACGACGTCGACATAGTCGTCGAGGGCAGCGGCATCGAGCTGGCTGCGGCAGTGGCGGCCAGACTCCGCACCAAGGTGTCGGTGTTCAGGAATTTCGGAACGGCGATGCTGAAGTACAAGGGCATCGAGGTGGAATTCGTAGGCGCGAGGAAAGAATCCTACAACCGCAACAGCCGCAACCCCATCGTAGAGGACGGCACCCTCGAAGACGACCAGCTTAGGCGCGACTTCACCATCAACGCCATGGCTTTCAGCCTGCAGGAAGAGGATTTCGGAGCGCTGGTCGACCCCTTCGGCGGCATCCAGGACCTCAACAACGGCATCATCCGCACCCCCTGCGACCCTGACACTACGTACAGCGACGACCCGCTGAGGATGATCCGCGCCATCCGCTTCTCCACCCAGCTGGGGCTGACCATAGTGCCGGAGTCTCTCGACTCCATCCGGCGTAACCGCGGAAGGCTGGAGATCCTCTCCAAAGAAAGAATTGCAGAAGAGCTGCACAAGATACTCCTGTCCCCCACCCCGTCCAGAGGCTTCGAGCTTTTCGACAGCTGCGACCTGCTGAAGATAATCCTTCCCGCCGTAGCAAACCTGAAAGGCATCGAGACCATGGAAGGCCGCGGTCACAAAGACAATTTCAGGCATTCGCTCCAGGTGCTGGACAATGTGGCCGAAGTGAGCGACAGCCTGTGGCTGCGCTGGGCCGCCCTGCTTCACGACGTCGGCAAGCCGGCCACCAAAAAGTGGGATCCCGCTATCGGCTGGACCTTCCACAACCATGATTTCATCGGCGCCAGGATGATTCCGGGCATATTCAAGCAGCTCAAGATGCCGCTGAACGAGAAGATGAAATACGTGCAGAAAATGGTCCAGCTCCACATGCGCCCCATCTCCCTGGTTACCGATGAAGTCACCGACTCCGCAGTGCGCCGCCTCATCTTCGACGCAGGCGACGACCTCGAGGACCTCATGATCCTCTGCAAGGCCGACATCACATCCAAGAACGACAAGAAGGTCGAGCTTTACAAACGCAACTACGACCTCGTAATGGACAAGATCCGCGAAGTGGAGGAAAAAGACCGCATCCGCAATTTCAAGAATCCCATCACCGGCGACCTCATCATGCAGAAATACGGAATCCCCCCGTGTAATCAGATCGGCGCCATCAAAGAGTATGTGAAGAACGCCATTCTGGACGGAGAGATTCCGAACGATTTCGATGCCGCCTACAAGCTCATGGAAGAGAAAGCCAGAGAGCTGGGCATCGGCCAGTAAAATTCCCTGCTAGAAGATGCCAGCCCTTCTCCAGGGCGTTGCAGCCTCGTCACAAAGTTTGATGAAGTGAGCTTTCAGCTCATCCCAGCGATAATACGGGCCTGAAACGGGCTCGATGCCAGGGATGAGGACTTCCTTCTCGTTGTAAAGAACCTTGGTCAGCACTTCGCCCTTGTTGTTCTGGTAGAAAATCATCTGGCAGTTGGTGGCCATAGGGATCTGGAAGAAAGAATACCAGCCCATGTTGTGAGCCTGCTTGTAAGGGAATACACGGTTCTGCGGGTCGTCGACGCCCATCAGGGCGAAGAGCGGGAGCACAGAGGTATCGTGGCCGAAGCGGAGGTCGGCAGTACGGTGGCTTCCCGGCTGCATCGCAGCGTCAGCCTTCTCGATGAAGTCCATCATCAGAGGACGGATGGCGTAGCGGATCACGTCGCCGTTCTCCTCCGAGCCGCCCCACATCCTGTAGATGGAATCGTTGCCGTCGGCCCAGAAATAAACCAGCTCCTCAGGAGTGAAATACTTGCGGTAGATTTCCACGCCGAGGAAGTCGATGTCCTGGCACAAACCGCCGGCAGTATAGATAGCCTTCACGAACGACTCAGGATTGCCGATGTATGACAGGGCCACGTCGAGGTCAGTGAACAGCGGAGTCAGGAAGCGGGTGAAATCGTATCCGGGCACGCCGGGCTCCGGCCTGAAAGGAGCGGGCTGGCTGCTGGAGCTACTGCTGCTGCGATAGCGGGCGAGCTGCTCGGGAGTCAGCGGCGGCGGGGGCGGAACGCCGGGCCTGGGGACGTTCAGGCTGGGGTTGATATATCTCATGAAACGCTCGGCGCTGGTAAACGTGAACTCCTGCCTGGGGCTCTCTTCATTCAGAGCGTTGGTGAAGTTGCACATGCTCACGATACAGCGGAAGTTGGTGCTGGAGAAGCTGTTCACCTCCCAGCGGTCCTTGTTCTTGAACACAGCGGGGAAGCGCGCCACCATCCTCCGGGCAAGCATCTGGTGCTCGCGGGCTCCGCGGGGAGTCAGGGAGCCTTCCATTCCCTTGTGGGCCTCTACTACGGCGTCCACATCGGCATACAAAGCCTTGCCGGTCTCGGTCAGCAGGCCGAGAGAGTCGAGGAATGCAAAGCCTTCCATCGCCCTGCGGGCGAAAGTGGAGTTCTGCTCATAACGGGAGCCGTGGCGGCCGTAATGAGAGATGTAGAAAGGCTTGAACCCCTTGGGGGCCTTTGTGTCGACAATCGTAGGAAACTCATAGGAGTGCATATTGTTGGAAGCGCGGTCCGGGTCCTCTGTGATGAGCCTCAGAGCGTCTTCCTGAGCATAAGCGCTGATGCTTAGCGCCAGAGCAAGAAACAATAATAGTTTTTTCATGTGTTTAGACTTTTGTCAAAGTTACCTTTTTTATTTCAATTCTGGTATTATCTTTGAGCGTTGCTGCGATTCGAAATGAAAAAACTGATTACATCTTTTCTTTTTGCCCTGCTGACAGTCTGTGCCGTATCCGCCCAGGATTTCACGGCTGACCTCAGGCGGCACGTCGAGTATCTCAGTTCGACGGAGCTGGCTGGCCGCAAGGCCGGCAGCGAGGGCGAAGCCAAGGCAGCGACATATCTATATGACAAACTGAAACAGGCCGGGCTAACGATGCTCACCGGCCGCGAGGGTGACAACTTCCTCATCATCCAGGACGGAGACACGCTCAGCTCATGCAACATAGCCGGCATCCTGGAAGGCTTTGACGACAATCTCAGAGAGGAATACATAGTTGTAGGCGCCCACATAGACCACCTGGGCACCTACCCCGTCACTGTCGACGGGCAGCAGATGACAGGCATCTACCGAGGCGCTGACGCCAACGCATCCGGAGTCGCCGCGCTCATCGAAGCGGCAAAGATCCTGAGCAGCAACGCCATGTTCCTGCGCCGCTCGGTAATCTTCGTAGGCTTCGGAGCAGGAGAAGAGCAATACGCCGGAGCCCGCTTCTTCACTTCCGGAGGGGAGTTCAGCGACATCTCCAACATCAAGCTCATGGTCAATCTGGACATGCTCGGCCGCGGCACCGCCGAGAATCCATTCGAGATCTATTCGATGATTTCCCGGAGCGACCTGAATTCGATGACCACATACGTAACCGACAACGAGTCTGTCACCACCCGGCCGGGCATCCACAACGGAGAGCTGTTCTCTTCCGACCATGTGGCCTTCGACCTTGCTGACATCCCCACCCTCACCTTCTCCACCGGAAGGAGCCGCGAGTACCGCACCTCGAGGGACGTGCCGGAGCTTGTGCTCTACAACAAGCTGGCCGCCCAGACGCATTACATCGCCACCTTCCTGAAGTCCATGTCCGCCAAGGACCTGCTCTTCCCGTCTGCCAGCGCAGCCGCGGCCGACACCGACGGCACCGTCTATTCGATGTCCGACTGCGACAAGCAGCCTCAGTTCTTCCATTCCGACCTGAAGCATTTCATGGACTCATGGGTCTACAGTTATGTGAAATATCCTCAGAGCGCCGTCGACAAGGGCATCCAGGGCACCGTGAATGTCTCGTTCATCATCGAGAAAGACGGCAGCGTCACCAATGTGAAGGTTGAAAAGGGTGTAGACGAGCTGCTCGACGCCGAGGCCGTGAAGGTCATTTCAGTGTCGCCCAAATGGATTCCGGCAGAGATCGGCCGCAAGAAAGTCCGCTGCCGCATCACCGTCCCGGTAGAATTCAAGCTGCAGAAAGGGAGTCATTTCGACATCAAACGCTAATTGTTCGCCACCTTTTTATATATTTGCGCGATTATATCTTAAAATCCGCAAATGGAATACAATTTCGCTCAGATCGAAAAGAAATGGCAGCAATATTGGGCTGACAACCACACTTTTCAAACCAACAACGACTCTTCGAAACCCAAATACTACGTCCTGGACATGTTCCCCTATCCCAGCGGCGCCGGCCTCCATGTCGGCCATCCCCTCGGATACATCGCCAGCGACATCTACAGCCGCTATAAAAGGCTGAAAGGCTTCAACGTGCTCCATCCCATGGGATACGACGCGTTCGGCCTGCCCGCCGAGCAGTATGCCATCCAGACCGGACAGCATCCCGCCACGACTACCGAGAACAACATCGCCCGCTACCGCGAGCAGATGGACAAGATCGGCTTCTCGTATGACTGGCAGCGCGAAGTCCGCACCTGCGACCCCGCATACTACAAATGGACGCAGTGGGCTTTCCTCAAGATGTTCGACAGCTGGTATGACAAGAACCTCGACAAGGCCATGCCCATTGCTACGCTTGTTGAAGCTTTCGAGCAGGGCGGAAGCCAGGCCGTCAATGCTGCTTGCGGCGCTGTGAAACCTTTCACTGCGGATGAATGGAAGGCCATGGGCGAAGCTGAGAAGCAGGCCGTGCTCATGCAGTACAGGATTGCATATCAGGGCGAGACCACCGTCAACTGGTGCCCCAAGCTCGGTACCGTGCTGGCCAACGACGAGGTGAAGGAAGGCCTTTCAGTGAGGGGCGGCTTCCCCGTAGAGCAGAAGAAGATGAAGCAGTGGCAGCTGCGCGTCAGCGCATACGCCGAAAGGTTGCTCCAGGGCCTCGACAGCCTCGACTGGACCGACTCTCTCAAGGAGATGCAGCGCAACTGGATCGGCCGTTCACAGGGAGCCGAAATGACCTTCAAGGTATACAACGGCGACAAAGAATTCGACATGGTGATTTTCACCACCCGCGCCGACACCATCTTCGGAGTCACCTTCATGGTGCTTGCTCCCGAGAGCGACTGGGTTGAAAAGCTCACCTCCCCTGAGCAGAAAGAGGCCGTGGAGGCTTATCTTACCGCAGCCAAGAAGAAGACCGAAAGGGAGCGCATCGCCGAGACCCGCCACGTCACCGGCGTTTTCAGCGGTTCATACGCAGTCAATCCTCTCACCGGCGACAGAGTTCCCGTGTGGATTTCAGAATATGTACTGGCAGGCTACGGCACCGGCGCCATCATGGCCGTTCCGGCCCACGACAGCCGCGACTACGTCTTCGCACGCGAATTCAACCTCCCCATCATCCCCCTCATCGAGGGCTGTGACGTCAGCGAGGAGAGTTTCGACGCCAAGGAAGGTATAATGTGCAATTCAGGCTTCCTCAACGGCATGACCGTACAGCAGGCCATCCCCGCCGCCATCGACTATGTCGAGAGCAAGGGCATCGGCAAGCGCAAGATCAACTACCGCCTTCGCGACGCCATCTTCTCTCGCCAGCGCTACTGGGGCGAACCCTTCCCCATCTATTTCAAGGACGGAGTAGCATACCCCATGCCCGAAGACAAGCTTCCGCTGGAGCTTCCTGAGATAAGCGAATTCAAGCCGACCGAGAGCGGCGAGCCGCCGTTGGCAAGAGCCAAGGACTGGACCTACGAAGGCTGGCCCATCGAGAAGAGCACCATGCCCGGCTTCGCAGGCAGCAGCGCATACTATCTGCGCTACATGGACCCGCACAACGACAAGGCTCTGGTAAGCCGTCAGGCTGACGAATACTGGCGCAATGTCGACCTCTACATCGGAGGCACCGAGCACGCCACCGGCCACCTCATCTATTCCCGTTTCTGGAACAAGTTCCTCTACGACCTCGGCTACGTATGCGAGCAGGAGCCTTTCAAGAAGCTCATCAACCAGGGAATGATCCAGGGCCGCAGCAACTTCGTATACCGCATCAAAGGCACCAACACCTTCGTATCATACGGCCTCAAGGACAACTACGACACCACAGAGATCCATGTCGACGTGAACATCGTCCACAACGACCGCCTCGACCTCGAAGCCTTCAAGGCCTGGTCTCCTGAATACGCCACCGCCGAGTTCGTGCTCGAAGACGGCGAGTATGTATGCGGATATGCAGTGGAGAAGATGAGCAAGTCGATGTACAATGTCGTGAACCCCGACAAGATCTGCGCTGACTACGGCGCCGACACCCTCCGTCTGTACGAGATGTTCCTCGGTCCGCTCGAGCAGAGCAAGCCGTGGGACACTAAGGGTATCGACGGAGTTCACCGCTTCCTTCGCAAGTTCTACCGCATGTACTGCGGCGAGAACGGCTTCTGCGTGAGCGAAGAAAAGGCCTCAGCCGCCGAGCTCAAGATACTCCACAAGCTCATCGAGAAAGAGTCGTACGACATCGAGCACTTCTCTTTCAACACTACCGTGAGCGCCTTCATGATCGCCGTGAACGACCTCGCAGCCCTGGGTTGCAACAAGAGGGAAATCCTGGAGCCGCTGGTAATCCTCATCTCTCCGTTCGCGCCTCACATCGCCGAAGAGCTCTGGAGCCTGCTCGGCCATGACGAGACCATAACCTACGCAAGTTTCCCCGAGTTCAACGCTGCCTTCACCGTCGAAGATTCGTTCGAGTATCCGGTATCGTTCAACGGCAAGCTCCGCTTCAAGATCACCCTGTCGAAGAGTCTTTCCCAGCAGGAAGCTGCAGATGCAGTCCGCGCAGACGAAAGGACTGAGAAATATCTCAACGGAGGCTCTATCAAGAAGATTATCGTAGTGCCGTCCAAGATCATAAACGTAGTATGCTGAAACTAGGTTCATTCTGGAGCATACTCAAGGAGTACGTAATCATTGCTCTCGGTCTGCTTCTGTATGTATGCGCATGGAGCGTCTTCCTGCTTCCCAACAACATGGTGGGCGGCGGCGTTTCCGGTATGGGCGCCATAATACAGTATGCCACCGGCTTCAAGATCAGCTACACCTACTTCCTTGTCAACGCCATCCTTCTGGTAATAGCTCTGAAGATACTCGGCAAGAGCTTCGGCGCCAAGACCATCTTCGCCGTCATCGTAACCACCGTCCTGTTCAGGGTGATTCCTGATGTCATCCCTTCAGATTTCATCAACGAATTCGCCCATGAGAACGGAAGGCTTACCTGCGCCCTCTTCGGAGGCGCTCTTTCCGGCCTCGGCATAGCCATCACCTTCACCCAGGGCGGCAGCAGCGGAGGCACCGACATAATCGCGCTTATCATCAACAAATACCGCAGCATCTCGCCCGGCAGCATCATTGTCTCGCTGGACGTGCTGATCATTTCTTCCACCCTGCTGATACCTTCTGCCGGCACCTTCGGCACCAGGCTGGCCACCGTCATTTACGGTTTCGTCACATCTGCAGTTTTCAGCTATACTCTCGACTTGTTCCTCAACGGTAACAAGCAGTGTGTGCAGATTATGGTTTTTTCGAAGAAATATGCGGAAATTGCTGATGCGATTACAAAAGAAGCTCATCGTGGTGTGACGGCCATCCACAGCGAAGGATGGTATACTCACACTGAAAGTGAAATTGTAACAGTTGTAGCAAGAAAGCAGGAATCCAGCCAGATCCTGAGAATCATCAAAAAAGTCGACGACACCGCATTTGTGTCCGTCAGCAACGTCAGCGGCGTATTTGGCAAGGGTTTCGAGCAGATCAAAAAATAAGATTCGAGTTTCTATTTCTGTAATCAGATAAATCGCTACCCCACATTGCATTGTTGAATTTTTGGCTGAAAATTGATTCGTAATTTTCAATCAAAATATTCAATTATGATCCAAACATTATTCATTGCAGCATCACTGCTCATTGCAGCCCTGGCAGTTGCATGCGTTTACCTTTACAAACGCAACCGCAATCTTCAACAGTCTGAACTTCAATCCCCTGTAAGGCCCTACCCGAGCCCGGAAATGGTAGCGGAAGACGACATCAGCGTCACCGGCAACCTTCTTTGCGACAACCATCAGATTATCGTTGACAACTTGATGGAGTATTTTGAGAGAGAAAAGCCCTACCTTAAGCCAAATGTCAAGATTCTCGAGATTGCTGATGCCCTGAAGACCAACAAGTCATACTTGTCGCGTATAATCAATTCTCATTTTAAAAAGAATTTCAGCCAGTTCATCAACTGGTATCGAGTGCGTGAGGCCATGGACCATTTTATTAAGGACAACAGCATCGACATTGCGACTATGGCCGACAAGTCGGGATTCAAGTCGTTGACCACCTTCAACACTTCATTTACGAGGTATACCGGCATGACGCCCGGAGAGTGGTGTAAGAAATTCAAGAATGTGGCGAAAAATGAAATGGTTAAAAAGGACAAGAGAGAGAGAAAAACGGCGAGATGAGCGGCAGCGGGAACTGATGCTAAAAGCCGATTACCTGATCTACAAGAAGAAACTGTTCCTCAGACCTAATTTCACAAAGCAGGATCTGGCGGAAGCACTTGGCACCAACAGGACTTATCTCGGTGAAGCACTGTCAACCTGCAGACGTTGTAAATGGGAAGAATACATCAACTCTTTCAGGCTGCGGTTCTTCATGGAAGAAGTATGCCTCACCGACACCCAACATATCCGTATAGACGAACTTGCCGAGCGCTGTGGCTTCGGATGCGCCAACACTCTCAATAAATATATGAAGAGGAAATACGGAATTACCGCAGCCGCCTACAGGAAGAATTTGTCTACTTCCTTGAGCGCGGAAGGCAAAGCGAACACAGCCACCCTGTCGTAGGCGTTAATCTGCGTCGAACCGACGGCTATCATCGATTCGCTGCCGCGGATTATGCCGCCGATAATTGCACCTTCGGGGAATCCGACATCCTTGAGGGGTTTCTTTGTGATGGGACTGCCGGGGTTGGCAAGATACTCGAGTATCTCGGCGTTCGAGCCGGAAAGGCACTTGATCGTACGGACCTTGTTGCTGAGAGTGAAACGGAATATGCGTCCCGCAGTGATGAGTTTCTT